>JANPGQ010000640.1:0-1830 GCA_031423975.1 Cytophagales bacterium
CTTGTCCTGATGCTCCTTTGGTAAGATTATCTATCACACTGGTTATCAATAAATTACCTTCTTGAATTTCCAACGAAATCAAACATTTATTGGTATTAACCACCTGCTTTACATCCACAGGCGAATCGCTTATATGAGTAAAAGGATGTTCAGCATAATAGTTTCGATAAAGTGTTTTGGCTTCCTCCAACGTCCCTGCGAATTTGGTATAAACATTCGCCATGATTCCACGGGTAAAAGTGCCACGATAGGGAATAAAATTGACCTTTGGTTTTGCTCCTTGAAAAGAAGAAATCACCATGCCAATTTCCGTGAGATGTTGATGTGTGAAGGCTTTATAAATCGAAATATTATTACTTCGCCAAGAAAAATGTCCCGTTGGTGAAAGACTTTGTCCCGCCCCCGTAGAACCCGTAACTGCCGAAACGTGTACATCGTCATGAATCAAACCTGCCGAAGCTAATGGCAACAAAGCCAATTCGATGGAAGTAGCAAAACAACCTGGATTTGCCACGTGATTTGCCTCCCGAATTTTATCCCGTTGCAATTCTGCCAAACCATACACAAAGCCTTCTGATTGGTCACGAAAATCGGTACTTAAATCAATAATTTTCAGAGACTTAAATCCGAGATTAGCCAATAAGAATTTCTTAGATTCACCGTGTCCAGAGCAAAGAAAAATAACATCGACATTTGTATGTAAGTCGTCCGAAAAAGTTAAATCGGTATCACCCAATAAATCAGTATGTGTACTGTAAACGGGTTTTCCTGCTTGCGATTTTGAATTTACGTAAACAATTTCTGCTTCGGGGTGATGGATAAGGATTCTAAGTAATTCGCCTCCTGTGTATCCTGCACCGCCTATTATTCCTATTTTTATTTTCATTTTTTATGCTTCGATGAGATTGATTATTGAGGTGTAATGTTTAAAATTACCATCGGCTGAAATGACTGTCAAATCTTCATGATGAGCCAAAGCAATAATAAGTCTATCGAAAGGATCTTTATGGTCTTCAATCAAAGGAATATTCAGATATTCCAGTGTATGATAACGATTTATGTCAATAATCTGGATGTCTTTTTCAATTGTTTTTAGAACGAGTTTTTCCATACTACTCGGTAAAGCCAATTTGCCCAAACTAACTTTAATAGCTATTTCAAAGACACTAACTGTACCGATAAAAATTTCATTCTTTTCATCTTCAATTATCTCTTTACAGTGATTTTTTAGGCGTGGACTATCCTCCAAAAACCACAATAAGATGTGCGTATCTAACAATATTTGCATTACATATAATCTTTTAAGTCTTCTAATGGTGCGTCAAAATCATCAGCATACCAAATTTTTCCAAGCCCACCCGCTTTACGTCTTTTTTTGGGGGTATTTTCCAAAGGCTCATTAAAATCGTCTGAAATGTGTATTTTACCTTTCAAACTACCTGGGACTCTTGGATTTAAAGTTTTGGAAGTCAGCATTTCTTCCTCATAAAATATAACAGACACGTTCATTTTATGGTCGCTTTTGGGCTTTTCTATTAAAGTAATTTGCCCATTTTCGTAAATTCCTTGAAGAATGGTCGGAGTCATAATATTTTTGTTTTAGAATCTGTTGTCTTTTATAACTAAATAAAGAAAGAAGCATCTGTAATCTTATGAAATTTGTAACCTTGCCCGAGATTTAGCAAGCCTAACGATATGTTCCAAAATCATATAATGCTCCAATTCTTCCTTTTCAGAAAATTCTAAAGGAGATTCTTGTTGCCTTTCCAACAGCTCTTCAACCCGTTCTTGAATGTTCTTGGGAGCATGAAAACCCAATACCTTCACAGG
>JANPGQ010000641.1:0-2885 GCA_031423975.1 Cytophagales bacterium
CATCGCCAAGACCATTGTTACGACCAATATTATAGACAAAATGTGTGAAAATCAGGGCGTTAAGTGTTATAATACGCTTACTGGTTTTAAATATATTGCCGCCGTAATTCGTGAATTGGAAGGTAAAGAACAGTTTATTGGCGGTGGAGAAGAATCTTACGGATATTTGATTGGTGATGCCGTGCGTGATAAAGATGCCGTGGCTTCTTGTGCGATGATTGCCGAATTGACCGCCTACGCCAAAGACAACGGAAAGTCATTGTTTGACTTTCTGACGGAGATGTATATGGAAAACGGTTTCTATTACGAAGGCTTGATTTCATTAACCAAAAAAGGAAAAGCAGGAGCAGAAGAAATCCAGCAAATGATGGTCAATTTGCGAAATAATATCCCTGCAACCGTAGCAGGTTCTGAACCCGTAACGGTTTTGGATTATAACAATTTAACCTCAAAAGACCTCAAAACAGGCGAAATTACTAATATCCCCGAAGGCTTAGGTATGGAGACTTCAAACGTAATTCAGTTGGTGTTGGCAGATGGCACAAAGGTGTCCGCACGTCCGTCGGGAACAGAGCCTAAAATTAAATTTTATGTCTCAGTAAATGCTCCATTGACTCGTCCAGAGGATTTTGAGAATGTTTTATCAAGTCTAAAATCTAAAGTATCTGATATTCAGGAGGATTTGGGATTGAAGTAGTTGGAAATGTAATATAAACATTATATATTAGTATAGTGTATGGTCAATTGGATTTTACCACATATTAAATTCAATTGACCGTTTACTAAGTTTCGTATTGTAAAGATTTTAAAAAGTATTTAATTTGTGCTGTTAGATAATCTCAAAACATTATCACTAAATCAATTTTCAACCTTAATTTCTTATCACATGAAAAAATTACTAACTCTCTCTTTCATTCTTGCTTTTATAGCAACCACTTCTTTTAAAGGTTTTTCACAGGCTTATAAACAAGGAGACAACTTATTAAATGTAACCATTGGCGTTGGTGCTGGTTATGGTTCAAGCATCGGTTTCGGAGGTTCTTTTGAACATGGTTTTACTGATGCTATTAGTGCTGGTGGTAGTGTTGATTATATTGGTTTAGGTAGCGGCTACGGCACTGGTGGACTACTTTATATTGCAGCAAGAGGTTCATACCATTTTGGTGAACTATTGAAAGCTGGTGATAAGTTAGACCCTTATGCTGGTATAGGATTAGGATATTTATCATGGCCTGGAACTGCTTTCAGTGGATTTGGTGCAAGTGGAGTTTTTTTTGCAGGACATGTAGGTGCAAGATATTGGTTTTCAGACAACCTTGGCGGTGTAGCTGAAGTTGGTTTTGGAGCATCGGCACTCAAATTAGGTGTTGCCCTAAAATTCTAAAAACATAGCGTTTACTCATATAAAAAAAGAGTTAATCTTCACGGATTAGCTCTTTTTTTATATGGGCAACGCTCATTACCGTTTAATAATAAAGCCCTAAATCCAAGTGAAATTAGGGCTTTGTTTGTTTGAAAGCGGGACAAAACTCATTTTCCCTCCGTATCTTTGTAACCACATAGATACAATTTCCATGAAAATATCCATCATTACCGTTTCCTTCAACAGTGCCAAAACTATCCGCCAAACCATTGAAAGTGTACTTTCGCAGGATTATTATGATTTAGAATATATTGTGGTGGATGGTGCTTCAAAAGATGGAACGGTTGATATTTTGAAGGAATTTGAAGGTAAAATCAACTACATTTCCGAACCCGACAAAGGTATTTATGATGCGTTGAACAAAGGCGTAAAATTAGCAACGGGCGAAATAATTGGCACAATTGGTGGAGACGATTTTTATCCTAACTCGCACGTAATCAGCCATGTAGCTAAAGCGTTTGAAGACTTTAAAACGGAGGCTATTTACGGAGATAAACAATACGTAAACATGGGCGATGATAATACGATTGTTCGCTACTGGCGGTCGGGTGAATATCAGCGAGAAAACTGGTTGAAAGGTTGGATGCCCCCACATTTATCATTTTATCTCAAAAAATCAGCCTTTTCTACCTACGGAGATTATATTACAGATTTCACTTGTTCGGGTGATTATGAATTGATGCTCAGGATGTTATACAAAAACAACTTATCTGCACATTACCTTCCTGAAGTAGTGATGACGATGCGAAACGGAGGCACAAGCACCGCCTCATGGAAACATCGCTATCGGGCAAATATGGAAGACCGCCGAGCCTGGAAAATCAATGGTCTGAAACCCCACTGGTTTACGCTTTGGCTAAAACCCATTTCTAAGATTTCACAATTGTTTATGCGATAGGTTTAATGGCTATTCGACAATTTATACAGAAAATTACGGAAGTCGTACTTTAAAAGGACGACTTCCGTGTTCGACCAGTGAATCCCGTATAAATTGTAGAAGAACCATTTTAATTTATATCAATTTTCAGATTTGAGTATTCAATAAATCACTCAATCACCAAATCACTCATTGATTAATGCGAATAATCCTTCTTACCCAAGACGACCCATTTTATTTGGCTCAAAATATTGACTACCTCATTACCAATTTGCCCAAACATTCAGAAGTGGTGGCTACGGTAGTTTTTGATGTTTCGCCTTTTGGCAAACGTGAATCTTTTACGGATAAATTAAAAAAAACTTACGATATTTTTGGCTTTGGTTTCTTCGTGAATTACGGTTTTAAATTTGTGTTTTCTAAGCTAAATCCTAATAAAAAGGTCAAAAATATTTTGGCAAAACACAATGTTCCTTTGGTGGAAATTGAGGGAAATATCAATAAAGCCGAAAATTTAGCTCGCCTAAAATCCTATCAACCTGACTTGCTGATTTCGATTGCGGGCAATCAGATTTTTAAATTACC
>JANPGQ010000642.1:0-2009 GCA_031423975.1 Cytophagales bacterium
TCAGCTCAGGTTTCGGATGCTTCGGGTTTTATCACTCGATTAATTAATAGTGGAAAAAGTCAAACCAGAGGTTTTGAATTATTGGTAAATTTAGTTCCTATCAAAACGTCTAAATTTCAGTGGGACTTAACTTTTAATACGTCCTATAATGTTACCAAATCTTTGAGTTTATTGACTGATGATGATGGAACACCTGGAAAAGACTACAATAAAGATGGGCAAGCAGAAAGAATCACAATTGGAACACACGTATTCAACGGTGAACTTCGGAATGTGGTTGGGCAGGAATTGGGACAAATTTATGGATTTGGATTCAAAAGAAATGACCAAGGTCAAATGATTTTTGGAGCAAAAGGTATTCCGCTTCGAACCGATGATTTGATTTCTTATGGTAGTGCATTGCCCAAATGGATTGGTGGTATTACCAACGCTTTCAATTATAAAGGCGTTTCGCTTTCATTCTTGATTGATTACAAATTAGGTAATATGATGTTGTCTGGAACAAATTTCAATGCGGTTCGACATGGCTTACACCAAATGACTTTGGAAGGTCGTGAAGGTGGCGTTGTGGGCGTTGGTGTTACGGAGAAAGGCGAAGTAAATACTTTCAAAGCCGCCGTGCAAGATTATTGGTCGGTAGTACGTTCACAGCAAATCATTGAACCAGTTGTTTATAACGGAGGTTATTGGAAACTTCGCCAGATAACGGCAGGTTACGATTTTACCAGATTCTTGCCTAAGAGTTTTCCAGTTAAATCATTGAAATTCAGCATAGTAGCCAACAATGTTTTCATGTTAAAAAAATGGGTGGATAATATCGACCCAGAATCTTTTGGCTATTCTTCGGATAATTTGTCAGGAATGGAATCAACTGGCTTGCCAACAACACGGAGTTTAGGTTTTAATCTAAATGCCAAGTTTTAAGAAATTGGAATACGGATAAAACTGATGCTTCGTAATAAATTGGTAAAGCTGATATTTTTTAAATTGTTTAAATGACATTCTTATGAAACTTAATTATAAATATTTTTTAAAAACCTTAATTTTTAGCCCATTATTATGCCTTTTGCTGACAAGCTGCGATAAAGGCTTTGATGAACTAAATATTAATAAAACCGCAGCCCTAAGTGTAAATCCAGTATTTACACTTAACAATGCCACCATAAATTCATCATTCCCAAGCGGTACTGTGGTATATGAAATGGGCATAGTGCAACAAGAAGTCTCACCAAATAGTGGTGTACTCACGGGTGCAAATTTTAATCAAGATAGCCGTGATAATACGGTTGTTAATTGGCAACGTTACTATCGTGCAGTGATTCGTAATACTTATGATGTAATAAATTCGACCAAAAATGTTCCTGCCAGAAGCAATTTATACAATATGGCTCGAATTTTACAATCATACGCCTTTTTGATTCTAACAGATTCGTATGGCGATATACCTTATAATGAAGCAGGAAAAGGGTACACAGATCAGATTGTTTTTCCGAAATACGACACTCAACAAGTAGTATATGCAGGAATCATCAAAGAATTGACTGAAGCTACTACAGCGTTAGACGCCTCAAAAACAATTGAAAATGCAGATGTTTTGTACGGCGGAAATGTGGTTCTTTGGAAAAAATTTGGCAATTCTCTTTTGTTGCGTGCAGGAATGAGATTGAGTAAAGTTGATGCTACCCAAGCACAACAATTAGCTCAAAAAGCCTTCCAATCGGGTGTTATGGAAGTAAATTCTGATAATGCTTTTATCAAACATGACCCAAATTATACGAATGGAATTGGTGCAATGTTGAATTCTACGGAGTCGTCAAATATTTATTTGGGTGCGCCATTTGTAAATTATTTACAGAGTACTAATGACCCAAGGTTGAAATCCATTGCTGTACGTTACGTTGGTGCGAGTTCGGGTACATTACAAGTAGCTTCACGGGCTTCAACCGATCCTACAGTACAAATCGGAATGCCTTTTGGTTTCGATAATGGTTCAATAAACGCTGAAGTTG
>JANPGQ010000643.1:0-6061 GCA_031423975.1 Cytophagales bacterium
TAAAATATACTTCCAGAAACTTCCTAACGTAACTTCTACCTTGCCAAAGAAAAACATTTTTGGCTACTTGTTGGGTGATGGTACTCGCTCCTTTGATTTTTTTCCCTTTAAGATTATGGCGAAATGCTCCGTACATGGCATCAAAATCGAAGCCATTATGGTCGGGGAAAAGTTGGTCTTCGGAGGCTACCACTGCCAAAGCGGCTTCCTTAGAAATATTGTCGTAAGATTCCCAATCTGAATGAATTTCTGAATCTTTACCATTAAATAGGGCGGTGAATTTACGGTCAATCATGGTGGGCGTAATCCATACGGGTACAAACTTCAAGAGAATAACCGTAACGATAGATACGCCAATGCCATAGAGAATAAACTTGATAAATTTGATAAGAATGATTTGTACAATGGGATAACGTTCGCCAAAATCCTCAAAGCGTTGCCAACGGCTTAACTTTGGCTTTGAGCTTCGTGGATTTTCTTCGGAAAGTGGGGGAGTTTTGAACGTATTTTTTGCCATTTTTTGCGGTACACGGTAAACGGTCAAAGGTGAACGGCTTTGACCAAAAGTTATTAGTGATGTTATTACAAAATTACGATTCTTTTGTTTTAAATGTAGAATTAGTATCTCATTTTTTAGCCTTAAATTTCTATCATTCCTATCCTATCTATGTGGTTAAAGAAACAAATCACTCGCAATTCTATCCGCAAATAATTTCCCTTTATAAGTTAATAAAAGGGTATCATTTTCAATAATCAAATACCCTTCCCGAATCTGTTTTGCTAATTCAGTCGCATTTTGTTTTTGAAATAAATCATTGGATAACGTATTGATTTTCTGAATATTACAGCCCCATTTTGTCCGTAAACCTATCAGTAAATATTCGTTTACTTTATCTTCCAAACTCAATATTTCTATTTCAGAAGGGACAAGATTTTGTTGTAAGGATTTCAAATATTGTCCATTATTTGCCACATTATATTGCCGACTGTGATGGTTGAAACTATGTGCCGAAGGCCCAATACCTAAATATTCTTCTTGTTTCCAATAGCTGGTATTGTGGCGTGAAAAATGATTGTCTTTAGCAAAGTTAGAAATCTCGTATTGTTCAAAACCATTTTGGGCTAAATGACTGACTAAAATATCAAACTGAGTAGCTGAAAAGTCATCATCAATCGTTTGTATTTTCCCTTGTTTTAGCCATTTGCCAAAAACAGTTTTAGGCTCAATAGTGAGGCAATATGCGGAAATATGTTTGAGATTCAGGTCGGTGGCTTTCTGTAAATCAAGCCTTAGTATATCGTGATTATCGGCTGGAATGGCATAGATTAAATCAATTGTAATATTATCAATACCAGCATCTTGCGAAATTTTTACACAATTCTCAGCTTCTTCGGAAGTGTGAATTCTGTTGAGGCTTTTCAGGTGCGGTTCATAAAAAGACTGAATCCCGATACTGAGTCGATTGATTTTGTATTTTTTCAATAACGCTACTTTCTCTTTTGTCAAATCATCTGGGTTGGCTTCGAGGGTAATTTCAATGTCGGAACGGAAGGTAAAATGCTTAGAGATAGCCTCGAAAATCAAGGCAAAATCTTCTTCTTCCAACAATGAAGGCGTACCGCCACCAAAGTAAATTGTTTCGAGATTTTTGTCTTGAAGATAGTCTTTTTGCAAAGCGATTTCTTGACAAAGAGCTTGCACAATGTCTCGTTTAGCTTTCAGAGAAGTGCTAAAATGGAAGTCGCAATAATGACAGGCTTGACGGCAAAAGGGTATGTGGAGATATAAGTGCATTTGGAAGGTAACCGTAGGAATAGGATTATTAGTCTTTTAGCTCAAAACCCGACTGTGACTTTTTGTGTAATCTCCATGCAGGATTGTCATTAATATCTTGATAATTATTAAATGAAATATCTTCTTCAAGATATTCTTTTCTGAGAGATAATTTACCAATCAAGTCCATTAATCTGGCAACAGTAGTTTTTTGCAAAGTGGAAGCTCCACTTGCTAATTTTTGTGTCAAAAAAGTCAATTCAGAGTCTATCCATTCAATTTCAAGATTCTTGTCTTTCTCATCAAATGAATAATCTGATACTACTTGAAATATAGTAGGTATTTGTATGATTTCGGTTTTTAATGCTACTGCCATATTCTAAATTTCGATAAGTTGAATTTGCCTATTGATTTCATTAATACTAACAATTTTAAATGTGGTATCGTAGTTAAATACAACTTCTTTTTCGTTAGAAAATTTTGAAATACTTTCAATACATTTTCCTGTTTGGCTAAATATTTCAAAACGAAAATTACCAAACTGATTGCCAATTAACTGACTTCTACTGGCTGATATAAAAAATGATTCAATGATTAGTTTATCATTCAAATTTGCCATCAAATAACGGTTATACTCTTCATCTGTTAAGTTTGCACTTCTGTAAACGTTACGTACAAAATTGGGTAATTTATCTAAACATTCAGATAATAATTTTCCAAAAATAGGAATATTTGTACCTTTACTAATTCTCAATTTTTCATTCAAATCTTGATACCCGTCTTCTGAATACTTATAAATGATTGCTTTTCATAAATAGTCAATTCTGGTAAAATGATTTTTCTATCAGAGTTTTCAATTATTTTAAGTTCATTTTCTAAATATTTATTGGCGTATTCTTCTGCTGTCATAAGTTCTTGAAGTGTGGTTTCTAAAACAAATATACAAAAAAATGAAGATTTTACTCTGGTAAATAAGTCAGAAAACTCAAATCACTTTCCACGAACATTTCATTTGCCAAATCTTGTAATTGCGGAGCGGAAACGGCTTTTATTTGGTCGAAAAGGTATTCTAAGGTATCAATTCTGCCAATGTCCAAGAGGCTTTTTGCCATCATCAACATAAAACTCATGTTGCTTTCTTCCGACATCGCCATTTGCCCCATCAACTGTTCTTTGGTGTTGATGAGTTGTGTTTTGGTTAATGACACTTCTCGCAATTTTTGTAATTCCTTCAATATCAAAGCATTAACTTTACCCAAACGCTTTACTTCTGTAGCATACGCAATGCTCCAATAACCAGTGTCGATGAAAGGTGTGTAACCCGCATCAATGGCATACACCAATCCATTACGTTCTCGGACGGCTAAATTCAAGCGTGAATTCATCCCGAAACCTCCCAAAAGATTTACCAGCATAAAAAACGGCAAACGGTTTTCGTGTGAAAGCGAATAAGAAGTCCGCCCGATAGAAACGTGTGCCTGTGAAATAGTTCGGCTATTTTGCAAATTCTGAGGCAAATAACCCCTTGGGGCAATTCTAATTAAATCTGAACGTTTGGCGGGAATATCCTTCAAGAATTTTTCGGCTAATTTTAATACTTTTTTGAAAGGAATATTTCCGATAGAAGAAAATATAACTCGTTCTGTATCAAGATTTTCGGAGATAAAATCGGCTAAATCTTTTCTTGTAAAATTTGAAACACTTTCTTGATTGCCAAGGGTATTTTTTCCTAATTGATGATTGGCAAAAATGAGTTCGTCAAAATCATCTTGAAGGGCATCTTCGGGCGAATCATGATACATCGCCATCTCCTCCAAAATTACGCCTCTTTCACGCTCCACTTGTTTATCGGGAAAGGTAGAATTGAAGGTAATATCCGACAAAAGTTCCAAGGCACGCTCATAATGTGGCGTGAGGACGGAAGCGTGAAAACAGATTTTTTCTTTGGTAGTATAGGCGTTCAATTCGCCCCCTACTACCTCCAAGCGATTGATTATCTGTAAGGAAGTACGTTTTTGAGTACCTTTAAAAGCCATGTGTTCCCAAAAATGAGCCAGTCCCTGTTGGTGCGGTTTTTCATCACGGCTGCCCATATCAAGCATAATGCCAATGTGCGAAATTGCGGTATGTGTAACCTGCCGATGTACGATTCTAATACCGTTTGGCAGCGTATGTTGATAAATTGATTCCAATTAAAATTATCGAGTTTTGAATTGTTGAATTGTTATATGGTGTTTCATTACAAATTTAACTAATTTTATAGCTGAATGATTCAAATGGTTTGCTATCACTCAAAAAACTTGAACAAATGAGGGAAAAATATATTAATCCATTTACCGACTTTGGGTTTAAAAAACTCTTTGGAGAAGAAGCTAATAAGGATTTGTTAGTTGATTTTTTGAATGAATTGTTGCAAGATTCTGGTGGTATTACGGATTTGACATTTATCAAATCTGAGCAATTAGGAGTTAGTGAAGCTGATAGAAGAGCTATTTTTGATTTATACTGTCAAAATAGTAAAGGAGAACGTTTTATCGTAGAATTACAAAAAGCAAAGCAAAAATTCTTTAAAGACAGAAGTGTTTATTATTCGACATTTGCCATTCAAGAACAAGCACAAAAAGGCGAGTGGGATTTTAGTTTAAAAGCGGTCTATACAATTTCAATTATGGATTTTGAATTTGATGATTCAAAAGACCATAAAAATAAATTGCGTCATAATATTCAGCTTCTTGATACTGAAACAATGGAAGTTTTTTATGATAAACTAAAATTTATTTATTTGGAAATGCCTAAATTTAAGAAAGGCGTTGAAGAATTAGAGACACATTATGACAAATGGCTTTATATTTTACAAAATCTTCCAAAATTAGATAGAATACCAGATAGACTTAAAGAAGGTTTATTTTTAAAACTATTTGAAGTGGCAGAAATTGCTAAATATGATGAGAACGAGCAACGAGCTTATCAAGATTCTGTAAAATATTATCGTGATTTAAAAAATATTATGGATACTGCCGTGGAAGAGGCTTTGACGAACAGGAATGCAGAATTAATTATTAAAAATATAGAGAAAGGTCTTTCCGATGCAGTAATATCAGAATTTTTAGACATACCAATTGAAGAAGTGATAAAGGTTAGGTTTAAAGCAAACGAAAATGAATGAAATCTATCTCCTAAGCGGTCTCGGTGCTGACCATAGAGTTTTACAAGATTTAGATTTCTCTGGGTATAATATCACCTTCATCAAATGGATATAACCGATTGAAAATGAATCAATTGAAAATTATGCAAAACGATTGAATTGAGGTATGAAATCAGGAAAATACTATGTTTGTAACACGAACAGCCTTGTCCGTAAGCGTACAGGTTTAACTACGGACAATGCTGTCCGTATTACAGAATTAAAATGAAAATAGGTTTTGATGCCAAGCGGGCGTTCCATAATAATACTGGTTTAGGAAATTATAGTCGTTTCGTGATGGAGGGATTGTTAAAATATTTTCCAGAAAATGAATATTTTGCTTATTCCCCAAAATCATCAAATAAGGAAATTGGAATCAAGGGAATATATCCTAAAAATAAATTCCTATGGCGTAATTGTTTGATTAAGAACGACTTACAACGAGAAAAAATTCAAATTTATCACGGTTTAAGTAATGAATTACCCTTCGGAAAAATGCCTTCGGGTATCAAAACAGTAGTTACTATTCATGATTTAATTTTTGAAAGATACCCACGATTATATCCTTTTTTTGATACGATTATCTATAAAATAAAATTCCGAAAATCTTGTAAAAATGCCGATGTTATCGTAGCGGTTAGCGAACAAACTAAGCGGGATATTGTAGAATTTTATGGAACGAATCCTGATAAAATAAGGGTAATATATCAAGATTGTGATGAGGCTTTTTCATTGAAATTAAGTGCTGAAATGATTAAAAATATTACGGCGAAATATGTTATTAAAAAGAAATATATCCTTTCGGTCGGGTCTATTATTGAGCGAAAGAATCAAGGGAGTTTAGTGGCCGCTTTTCATAAATTAAATATTAATAATTACCAATTAATCTTGGTGGGCGGGCGTTCAAAATACCAAACCCAGATTGAAAAATATATCAAAGAAAACAATGTCAAGAATATCAAAATCTTGAATAAAGTGCCTTTCCAAGACCTCCCAGCACTTTATCAAGGTGCATCGCTGTTTGTTTATCCTTCTTTTTTTGAAGGTTTTGGCATTCCGATTGTGGAGGCTTTGCACTCGGGCGTGCCAGTGGTGGCGGCTAC
>JANPGQ010000644.1:0-4186 GCA_031423975.1 Cytophagales bacterium
ATGGAGGGGTGGGAAAGTATAGTTATCAAGTAGATAAGTTTAATAGATTAACGGAAGTAAAAATATCTAATAATGTTACTGAAATTGCTTTGCGGTCATTTAACTATCTATGTCATTAAATGTCGTTTATATATTCTTAAGAGCAAATGACCTCGAATCTAATTCGGGGTCATTTGCTTTTATTTAATCCCATTAAAATTACATATTCTTGCTTAACTTTACATCCGATACACAAATCAAACCAAATGTTATTCAAAGATATTCCTGGCTTAGATACGCTTAAAAGTACGCTCATTCACTCGGTTGAGGCAAATCATGTGGCTCATGCTCAGTTGTTTCATGGGGGCGTGGGGAGTGCCAATTTGGCTTTGGCTTGGGCGTATTCCACGTATATCAACTGCGAGGATAAACAGCCAACGGATGCTTGCGGACAGTGTGCTTCGTGTGCGAAGATGGCAAAAATGATTCATCCTGATATTCATCATATCTTCCCAACGCCCAGTGCTAAGGAAACGATTGTGGAATTGTTACCTACTTGGCGAAAGTTTTTGATTGAAAGCCCTTATCGTAGCCTGACCGATTGGCTGGATTTTACGGGTATCACGGGCAATAAACAAGGTATTATTCCGATTAAAGAGGGGCATAATATTATCCAGAAAATATCGCTGAAAGCCTTTGAGGCAGAATACAAAATCTTGATAATTTGGCAACCTGAATTGATGAATATTGAGTCGGCTAATTCATTGCTGAAAATTTTGGAAGAGCCACCCGCCAAAACACTGTTTATTCTGGTTTGTAATGATACTAATCGCTTATTAACCACCATTTTATCCAGAACTCAGCGGATTGTAATTCCTAACTTTACGGATGAAAATATTGCTTCATATCTTGTTCAGAAACAACAAATTAATCTTGAAAGAGCCAAGCAAATTGCTTATTTATCAGAAGGGAATTTATCAAAAGCCACCGCCATGACCACCGAAGAAGACCAAGACCAACACCTTTGGTTTGCGATGTGGATGCGGGAGGCATATAAGCCTAATTTGCCCGCTCTGATAAAAATGGCGGATGAATATGATAGTTTCTCGAAGGAATACCAAAAAGGTATGATGGAATATGGGCTGAATGTTTTTAGAGATTTATTGCTTTGGAAAAATGGAGCGGAGGCATTGGTAAGGTTGGAGGGAATAGAATTGGAATTTGTAAAAAAGTTTTCGCAAGCCGTAAAAATGAATGCTATCGAACAGATTACCAATGAGTTAAGTAAAACATTTTATTATTTAGAACGCAATGGAAGAGCCAAAATCTTGCATTTGGATTTATCTTTGACGATTGCGAAATTGTTTAAGAGATAGTGGGGCATCTATGATTTATACGGAAACTAACGTCGTGAAGGTTCAAAACCTTCACGACGTTCATACTAAACTAATCAATCAATAACCTTTCAAAAGGTTATCAATTAAAGTATGAATACAATAAAATTAGGCACAAGAGGTTCAAAATTAGCCCTTTGGCAAGCAGAATACATCAGAGAAACCTTAGAACGGGGCGGAATGAGCGTTGAAATCGTAATTATCAATACCAAAGGCGACCAGATTTTAGACCGTTCTTTGTCAAAAATAGGCTCAAAAGGGGTTTTTACGGAAGAATTAGAAGAACAATTACGTTCAGGAGCAATTGATATTGCCCAACATTCTGCCAAAGATTTGCAGTCGGAATTATCGGACGATTTGGAATTAATTGCCTTTACCGAACGTGAAAAAGTCAATGACGTATTGGTAAGTTTTGATAAAAGTTTATCTCTGGAAAGCGGAAAGCCTTTTGTTGTCGGTACGTCTTCAACCCGAAGAGTGGCCATGTTGAAACACTATTACCCTCATATTAAGACGGTTGATATGCGTGGTAATCTTCAAACACGCATGGGCAAATTAGAATCAGGCGTATGTGATGCCCTCATATTAGCGTATGCGGGTGTACATCGGATGGGTTATGAGGAACATATTGCTGAGGTGATTTCTACGGATAAATTTACACCCGCCGTTGGGCAAGGTTCAGTTGCTTTGGAATGTGCTGTTTCCTTGGACCCCATTAAAAAAGCCAAAATCCGTGAGCTGTGTAATCACGCTGAAACGGAGCAACAATTATTAGCAGAAAGAGCTTTTTTGAGACGTTTACAGGGTGGATGTAGTATTCCAGTGTTTGGATTATCTCAAAAATCAGGTTCAATTACGGGCGGACTTATCAGTTTAGACGGCTGTGAAATTTTGAAAGAAAGCATTGCTGGAAATGACCCTGAAGCGCTGGGTACGCAATTAGCCGAAAAGATTTTAAGTTTGGGAGGCGATAGGATTTTGAAAGAAATTAGAGCAAATTTGTAAGTATGGAAAAGGACGTAATCTTCAAAAAACTTCGTTTAAATAGTGAACAAAAAATCTTGATTCTAAATGCCCCAACCGAATATCTCTCACTTTTGGAAGGTATTAGTTTTGACGAAAAACCCAAAGAAAATAATCTTTATGATTTTGTGCAAGTATTTGGTTATCAGCAAGATGAATTGGAATTTTTAGTAAAATCTGTGGAGAAATCTGGAAAATATGATTGCTTATTTTGGGCGTGTTATCCGAAGGGAACAGGTAAAATAAAAAGTGATATCAAGCGTGAAACCGTTTGGAAGGCTTTTGAATTAGTGGGCTTAGATACCGTTACCCAAGTTGCCATTGACGAAACTTGGAGTGCCTTGCGTGGGCGACCCGTTGAAATGGTGGGAAAATAATTCAGTAGAAGTAAGGCATTTTCAATAAAAATAATCACTATATTTATCGAAATAATCACATAAATAAAACATGGCACTCAATATTCCTAACCAAGCTGATATTCCTAATGCAAACGATGCCAAAGCAGGTGTTGCGTCAATTATCGGTAAAATTAAAGACCTTTTCGTCAGCCCGCTCACCATCACTATTGTTGCATTAGCATTTATTTTAGGCTATTTTTTCGACTGGTGGACGGTGGCTATTGCGGCTTTGATTGGTGGCTTTTTCTTCGGAACTTCCAGTGGTGAAACTTTTGCCAAAGGTTCTGCCGCTGTCTCAACGCTCTGGTTGTTAATGGTTTGGTATCATCATTTCTCCACGAAGGGGATTCTGTCTAATAAAATTGCTCAGATTTTGCCCGTGGGTGGCAATGTTGGAATCTTAATCGCCGCCACCGTTTTTATTGGTGGATTGGTAGGCGGTTGGGCAGCTATGAGTGGGTTTTTGGTTAGGAATTTGTTTAGAAAATAAAGCAAAAAATTCATTATCTTTGCTGACATTTTTTTTGAAAACGAACATATTATCAATATTTTAACAATTTCCCAATGAAAAAATTATCCCTAATCTTGTGCGGAGGTTTATTAGTAACAGGAATGATTTCTTGTGATAAAACTGCGAACAAAGGAACAGCTACTGCTTCAACTGCAACCACTAAAACAGAAGTAGCCATGAAAACAGTTTATGTAAATACTGATTCATTATTGTCTGGTTACCAATTTTACAAAGACGCTCAAAAAGAATTTGAAAATAAAGGCTACCGTTTGCAAGTTGATTTAGGACAACGTGAAAAAGCCCTTCAAGGCGAATTGCAAGCCATTCAGCAGAGAGCTCAAACGATGACTCAGGCAGAATTGCAGGGTGCGGATATGATGTTGAAGAAGAAAGGCTCTGAATTACAGCAATATAGTCAGCAAAGACAAGGAGCTTTGCAAGGAGAACAAGCCAAAAAAATGCAAGAATTGTACGCCAACATCCGTGAATACGTAAAGAAGCATAATGCTGAAAACAAATTTGAGTTTGTGTTGGGTTATACTACGGCGGGTGGTGGCATTCTTTTTGCCGACCCAAGTGCCGACAGAACCAAGCAAATTGTGGATGGCTTGAATGCTGAATATGCTGAAACTAAAAAGTCAGCACCAGCTCCTGCGAAGAAATAAATCAGGTTTCGATTATCAAAAAAGCCCTTTCAATTGATTTGAGAGGGCTTTTTTCTTACTTCATCTGCCCAGCCAAAACCTCAATCCCCTCCTCAAAACTAACAGGATTATACCCCAAAACAGATACAGTTTTATCCAAAACAAACCCCGTGCGGGGCGGACGTTTGGCGGGTTGTGTGAAGGTGTCAGCATTTACGGGCGTGATTAATGATTTTT
>JANPGQ010000645.1:0-2653 GCA_031423975.1 Cytophagales bacterium
AAAGAGAGGTTTAGATTTTGTCCGTAAGAACAGAATCCAATAAAAAAGAATAGTAAAAATGCCTTCAAGATTTTTTTGTTTAAAAATCTAATTTCAAGAATAATATTTGAAAAACAAAGCCATTAAATCAATGATTATCAAGTGGTTAATTATTCTTGGAAAGACTTTATCAGAATCCAACTCACTCCCAACCAAATCAGCGTTTCAATTATCAAATAAACCCGATGAAAAACGTAGAATTTTTCAGGGTTCAGAACAATATGTTGCTCAAAATCTAAGAAATCAGTTAAGAACTCATGAATCACAAAAAGTAGAATTTGAAATCCAATCAAGCTGAAACTCACAATTTGCTCTATCAAAACACCCTCTGAAAATTCATTATTTCGAAGTGAATAGGCATAAATTATAAACAGAATTAAACTGACCAAATTCAAATATTTGGAAACCTCCTGCGTAATAAAACCCATTTGTGTGTGCGAACCCAACACATCCATTCCCACAGGCACAACAATCCCTGCATAGAAAGTAAATACTCCCCACCAAATAGATAAAGTGATGATTTTCAGTTTGTTATCAAACATTTTAATAACTGTAATACGGCGGTGCGACGATTCGACAGCCTTGTCCGTAGATTAAGAAAAGATTTTTATACAACGGACAAGGCTGTCAGTGTTACAAATCCTCCGCCACCAGGTGTCCAAATCGTCAATTTATCTCCTTTTTCAGCCGTAAATTCATTACTTGAAAATTCTGTTCCGTCAGTTTTTTTTAGCAAATGTTTTCCCACTTTTCCTGCACCTCCGCCATTCATCCCATACGGTTTTTGGATTTGATGTTGTCTTAAAAGAGAAACCTCAACATCGTCCAAAAAAGTAACCTCACGAATAATTCCATCACCACCTTTGAACTCACCATCTCCACCAGAATTTTCTCTAATTTCAAAACGATTTAGATAGACAGGATAACGTAATTCCATCACTTCCGCATCCGTAATGCGGGTATTGGTCATGTGGGTATGTACTCCTGATGTTCCCGAAAAGCCTTCTCCTGCACCGCTGCCACCACAAATTGTTTCGTAATAGCCAAAGTTTTTATTGCCAAACAAAAAATTATTCATCGTTCCTTGCGAACACGCCACTATGCCAAAAGCCTTTAAAAGTGTATCGGTCAATCGCTGGCTTAACTCTACATTGCCACCCACAACAGCAGGGCAATCTTCGGGATTATCAGGAAAATCAGGATTCAAAATTGATTGATTGGGAATAATTAATCTGACCGCTTTCAAGATACCATCATTCAGCGGAATTTTCTCATTCAAGAGCAATCTCAACACATAAACCACCACGGAATTTACAATAGCAACATTGGCATTCAGATTTCCTTTATGCGTATCTGAGCTGCCCGAAAAATCTATAACACATTCATTATCAGTGATTTCTATTTTAACTTTCAAGGTAGAATCATCGTCCAAAAATTCTTCGGCTTCATAAATTCCTTTTCCGAAGGTCTCTAAACGAAATTGCATTTTTTGGGTAGAATAATCTTTCAATCGTTTCATATAAAAATGGACTTTTGCTAATCCATGTTCCGAAACTAATTTTTGCAATGCCAATTCTCCATTCCGATTAGAAGCCAAGGCGGCATTCAAATCCGCTAAATTTTCTTCCAAAGCACGAGTCGGATATTTTGAAATAGTTAAAACCTCCTTGATTTCTGCCCAACGTATTTCACCATGTTGAACTAAATACATCGGTGGAATTACTACGCCTTCTTCGGCTAAATTTTTAGAATAAGGTGGCATCGAAGCGGGGCGAATTCCCCCAATTTCTGAATGATGACAACGATTAACTACATAGCCAATTAATTGATTATCAGTAGAATAAACTGAAGAAACAAGCGTAACATCGGGCAAATGAGAGCCTCCATATTTTGGGTGATTGGTGATAACGACATCACCTTTTTCTATCGGCATATATTTCAAAATACTCCTCACACATACGCCTAAGCTACCCAAATGCACTGGAATATGCGGTGCATTGGCAATCAATTCTGCCTCAGCATCCAACAAAGCACAGGAGAAATCCAACCGTTCTTTCACATTGACCGAAAGGGCGGTTCGTTGCAATAAAACACCCATATTCTCCGCAATTGACATAAAGCGATTGGTGAAAAGTTCTAATTGAGACACTTCGTTTTCAATGGTAGATTGATTTCTATTTGCTTGATTATCAATTTTTTGAATTACTCCAGTTCCATTTTTATCCAAAACAAATTCCCAACCTTCTTCAATAACTGTTGTACTGAATCTATCTAACAATAAAGAAAAACCCGTAATTTTTGCCCCAGGTTTTATATTTTCTCGGATAAAAACTGGAACAGACTGGTACTTATTTTCGTTAAAAGAATTAATAAAATGAGAAGGTTTTGGTTTATATTCTTCAACAATTTCATCTATTCCATTCTCTATTTTTTTAGCATCAATTTTCTCACTCGCAATCACTCGTAAACTTTCCACTTCGATAGCCCGATTCTCTACCCAATGTCCATAAATTCCAATATATTTTTCTTTAAATTTAGAGATAACTTCTTTGTATTCAGTCCATTCCAATTCAATACTCGAATCTTGTCCTTTGAAACGGAGATAAATAAAATG
>JANPGQ010000646.1:0-3783 GCA_031423975.1 Cytophagales bacterium
GAAGGAGCTGTTCCTGTAAATGAACTTCCTGGAATATTAAATGCTGTTACTCCTGCTCCAATAGCATCTACGTTGTTTCTATTCAATCCGTAATTGGCAGTAACTGTCCAGTTGAAATCTTTATTATTAAATATTTTATAAGAAAGCATCAACTCAATACCTTTATTGGATAACTGACCTATGTTGGTAGTACGGGTTAAATACCCTGTTGATGCGGCTACCGCTACATCAATAATTTGGTCGGTACTTTTAGAGGTATAAGCCGCTATGTCTAAATTCAAACGATTCTTGAACATACCGATATTGGCTCCTATTTCGTAAGCAGTGGTAAACTCTGGCGTTAAATTATCACCACTACCGATACGGTTTCCAATAGAGAAACCTGCTTGCCCATTGATTGGGAAACTAATACTTGATACGTTATTACCCTGAGACGTTACCGTATATACCGAGTTTAATAAATAAGTACCTGCATCTTTACCCACTTTGGCATAATTGGCTCTAATTTTTCCAAAAGAAAGTATATCACTCTTAATGTTGAAGGCTTCGGTAATATCAAGTCCTACTGAACCCGAATAGTAGAAGAAAGTATTATTGGCTTTGGGTAAGGTTGAAGATTGATCTAAACGTCCTGTGGCTTCAAAGAATATGAATTTTCTGTAGTCAAAAGATGCTTGTCCATAATAACCAATTAATCTTCTTAATGTATTCGACTCTCCCGTTGCACCGTTTGCACTGGTATAAGTAGTAGCATTATTGACATTGTAATAATTAGGTAATGTTAATCCTCCACCGTAAGCTGATACGTTTTGAAACTTACGCTGATTGACATTATAACCCAACAAACCTGTAAAGTTGATATTATCCCCAAATATCTTATCTTTCTTGAAACGGAAAATCAAATCACTATTGATTTCACTTCTGTAGATAATATCTTCAAAAACAGCTCCCGTTGGCAGACGTGCTGCACCGATAGCAAATACTTGCTTACGACGATCGGTATATTGGTCTAAACCCAAACGATATGATGCTGTCACCCATGGAGTAATAGCATATTCAAGGTTAATAGAACCCGTAAGACGATCTACGTTACTGGTTGTTTTATTGTTTTCAATTGACCAATAGGGATTATCTGTACTGGTAATATAGATACTTTTACCATTGGCATCAGTATATGGCAAACCTTGCAAATCATAACTACGTGGCAATGTAGAAAGTACCGCAGGAGCACTTGCGTTATTACCCGTCAAGAAGTTGTTCTGCCCCGTTAAAGTATAATTGAACGTTCCGCCAAACTTAATTTTATTCAATAATGTAGTATTACCACCAAATGAAATATTGGTACGGTTAAATTCAGAAGTTGGAATGATTCCTTTCTGTGCTGTATTAGAAATTAATAGAGAGTAACTTTGCGTAGTGTTTCCTCCTTGTAAATTAACAGAATTGGTAGCTATTGAGCCTTGCTTGAAAAAATTATTAATGTTATTGGGATAAGCCTGATAGACATAATCCGTACCATCTGGATTTTTACGAGTGCTACCATCAGCCTGCAATAAACCATTGGCAATCGTTGGCGTAGTACCAAATTTAGGTCCCCATGAATTTAAACTTACTGGATTAAAAATGGTAGTTGAGCCTTGTCCATATTCGTTCTGTAATTCTGGATAACCATATACATTTTGAATGGTATAAGAAGAATTGATAGTTACCTCCAATTTCTTATTAAAATTGCCACCCTTTCCAGCTTTGGTAGTAATAATAATAGCACCCGAAGCCGCTCTTGAACCATACAAAGCCGCTGCCGCTGGTCCTTTCAATACATCAATTGATTCGATGTTTTCAGGAGCAATATCCAAAGCACGATTTGATGATTGTGGTCCACCCAATGTACCATTTGGTCCACCATTGGTGCGGTCCAAATCATTACTTACTGGAATACCATCCACAATAAATAAAGGTTGGTTACTTCCCGTAAATGAGTTGATACCACGAATGTTGATGTTGGTTGAAGCACCCGCTTCACCACTGGCTCCCACAATCTGAACACCAGCGATTTTACCTTGTAAAGCATTCAAAACGTTTGGTTCAGCCTTTTGGGCAATGTCCGAGCCTTTTACCGTTTGTGTGGCATAGTTCAATTCTCTTTTTGATTTCTCAATACCAAGAGCCGTAACCACTACTTCCGAAAGTTCTTCAACATTAGAATTAAGCGAAACATTAACCTCAGTACGATTGCCCACAGCTACATTCTGAGAGCTAACTCCCACAAAACTAAACAAAAGGGTTGCTTTATCTGGTACAGATATTTTGTAAGTACCTTGGGCGGAGGTTGTAGTACCTCTACTGGTGCCTTTGATAGACACACTCACCCCTGGAAGGACTGTTCCATCTTCCGAAGATGTAACTTTTCCTGTGACAGTTCTGTCTTGTGCAGTCATTTTAAACGCAAATGCAAGCACAAACACAAAACTCATTAGTAGTTTTTTGTTCATTTTTTAATTTGTTTTGATTGATGAAATAATAGTAAATTGTTGTTTATTTAATAAAACAGCTCACTAAATTAACGAATTTTGATGTATATACATCAACTTTTCTAACATTTTTATTTGTAAAATGTTTGGTAGAAGTCATTATAAAATAATAATCTAAGTATTTTTACCTTAAATGCCGAATAATATTTGGTGAAAAAACGAAACGCAATATTCATTATTCAATCCAATAAATAATTTTTAACTTTGGGATTCGTCTCATAATTCAATTATAAAATACTATGTCCACAGGATTAGACTCGCTTACCAAAAACAAAATTAATACTTGGCTCGCTGGCAATTACGATGCCGATACCAAAGCCAAAATCCAAACATTATTGGATGATAACAAAGAAACTGACCTCACAGATTCTTTTTATAAAGACCTCGAATTTGGCACGGGCGGAATGCGTGGTGAAATGGGCGTGGGTAGCAACCGTATGAATAAATACACGGTGGGTAGTGCCACGCAGGGCTTTGCTAATTACCTGAATATGAGTTTCCCCGCAGGCAATATCAGCGTTGCCATTGCTCATGATTCACGGAATAATTCACCATATTTTGCCCGAGTTGCAGCAGATATTTTCTCGGCTAATGGCATTAAAGTATTCTTATTCAAAGAGTTACGCCCTACGCCCGAACTATCTTTTGCCATTCGTCATTTGGGTTGTCAAGGAGGTTTAGTTGTTACGGCTTCGCATAATCCTCGTGAATATAACGGCTATAAGGCGTACTGGAATGATGGCTCGCAAGTAGTTGCCCCGCACGACAAAGGCATCGTGGCAGAGGTGAATAAAATCCAATCGGTTGATGAAATTAAGTTTGAGGGCAATCCCGCATTGATAACCATGATTGGTGAAGAAGTGGATGATGAGTATTTGAAAACAATTGAGCATAATTCCATCAATCCAGACGTAATAGCTCGTCAGAAAGATTTAAAAATTGTCTATTCTTCTATTCACGGAACGGGTATTAAGCTTGTGCCAAAGGCTTTGCAAATGCTTGGTTTTGAGAATGTTAGCGTGGTACAAGCCCAAGCCGAACCCGATGGCAATTTCCCAACGGTAATATATCCAAATCCCGAAGAAGCAGAAGCCATGTCGCTGGCAATGAAACAGGCTAAGGAATTAGATGCAGACTTAGTAATCGCTACCGACCCCGATGCTGACCGTGTGGGGGCAGCCGTGAAAAACCCAGAAGGAGAATGGGTACTTTTGAACGGTAATCAAATGGCAAGTTTGATTATTTACTATCT
>JANPGQ010000647.1:0-4226 GCA_031423975.1 Cytophagales bacterium
AATACATCGTATTTATGGATGTAATCAGAATTGATTTCTTCAAACATCCTTTCATAAATATTACTAATCTTGTTAGTTTGTTCGTCAGTTAATTCAAATACGTGTTCTCCCTGGGGTTGAAAAACCGCATATTGGTTTAAATTACCAAATGAATGAAAAAAATGGTGATTAAATATACAGTAAAAACCGCCTTTTATCCTTTCCAGATGTTCACATTTATAGGGGATTTGAGGATTAGAAAAAACTAAGGCGTGCTTTTGTACCTTCACTACTTTATCCGCATATTGATAACCAATATCGCCAATCACTAACAAAATCTTATAGTAATCTCTTTTCTTGTAAGGTACGGGCTTCGTTTTTCCTTCTTCAATCGGTTCTAAATGAAACAGATTGAAATGCCCGATTTCATTTTTAATGTTATCGGGCATCCAGTCAAATTTTTGTTGGTAAAATTCTTCAATGGTTTCTATTTTTTCCATATTACAAACCCGTAGCCGCTTCCTGTGCTTCCGTATATCTCTCGCCCATTACTTGTACCTGTTCAGATGCACCAGTTAGTTCGTTCAATTCATCGGCTGATAATTGAATATCAACCGCTCCGTTATTTTCTAATAATCGATGAGTTTTTGTAGTGCCAGGAATCGGAACAAAAGTTTGACTTTGTGCCAATACCCATGCCAATGCTATTTGGGCATTCGTTGCACCTTTCTTTTGGGCAAATGCTTCAATTACTTTCAACAAGGCTTTATTGGCAATTCGTGCTTCTTCCGTAAATCTTGGTATGATTCCTCTGATATCACCCGCTTCAAATTTACGGTTTTCATCCATTGTACCCGTCAAATATCCTTTTCCCAACGGACTAAAAGGCACAAACCCAATTCCTAACTCTTTTATGGTTGGGATAATTTCCTTTTCATGCTGGCGTGTCCACAAGGAGTATTCACTTTGCAAAGCCGAAACGGGTTGAACCGCATGAGCCTTCCGAATGGTATTTGCACCCGCTTCAGAAAGCCCAAAATACTTTACTTTCCCTTCTTGAATCAAGTCTTTCACCGTTCCTGCTACGTCTTCAATGGGTACATTCGGGTCCACACGATGTTGATAAAAAAGGTCAATGCACTCAATTCTAAGCCTTTTTAATGATTCTTCGGCTACTTTCTTGATATTTTCAGGAGTACTATCTACGCCAGTAATTGCTCCATTTTGAAACTTAAAACCAAATTTCGTAGCAATTATAGTTTTTCCTTTAAATGGCTCTAATGCTTCGCCCACCAACTCTTCATTCGTAAATGGCCCATACACCTGAGCAGTATCAAAAAAGGTAATGCCTTCCTCAACCGCTTTATGAATAAGGGCAATGGAATCTTTCTTTTCTGGAAATGGAGCATAAGAAAAATTCATTCCCATACAACCCAAACCAAGGACTGAAACCTCTAACCCTTGATTTCCTAATTTTCTTTTTTGCATGATATTAATATGAATAAGTTAAACCCACATTCCAAAGAAAATTATTGCTTGGAATATTTGAGTCAATTTTCTGATTAACGACTGAAGAGATTGATAGGGGGAAATTTGGTTTTGATACCGTGAATGTGGAGGTTACATAAGTCCCATCTTGTTCATCCAATTTTAAATAATAAACCTGTGAATATATTTTCATTAATAATTTATTGCCAAGTTTAATATTTGAAAAGTTGCCATTTAAACCCAAAAGATGCGTGTTTTTTGTAGCATCTGCCAAACCGTGTGCATAGAGATAATATATACCAATGCTTGAATTTTTTGTCAAAAAATAATTTGGAGCTACTTCTCCTGCCAGATAACGTTTGGTGGTAATATAATCTTTGGCTGTTCCATTGGCATTAATGATGGTACTGGTAAATACAAATGAAGGATGAACGCCAACCCCCACTTTAAACTTTGGCGTTTGTATTAATTTATACCGCATCCAAAAAACAAACGACCAGGGCTTGGCTTCTTCAATAGCAAAGCGAAGTTGTGGTTCAAAGCTAAAACGATTTTTATGGATTGAAAAATCAAAAATCGTAGCGGGTTTTCCCAAAGAAAAAGAGGGAACTAATGAAATACCATTGTTGGTAATGGTAACAGCTCCCGAAAACTGAGTAAGATGATTGGTACTATCCGACTTTTGCGAAAAACAAGCAAACGTAAAATATAAGATAAAAATGATTGTAAGTGGTATATTATTGTGCATCATAATGATATTAAGAATTTTATCGATGCAAAGTTCTACCTTATAGCAGCTTTTTTATAACTAATTTCAAAGAGATTTTTACGAATTTCAAACAATTGAGGTTTGTCTATAATTATATAACGTTCAATCGAACACGGAAGTCGTCCTTCAAAAGGACGACTTCCGTAAACTACGCTTCCAAAATTCCCTTCAAATCCGCAGGAGAATACCCTACCGATTTGAGAATCTTATTGTCCGCCGTGCGATAGACCAAGAATTTATCTCCATCCTTTACGATTTCTGCCTCTGTACCGTCTTTATCAAAATAATGTTTTACCGTTGCTTCGGCTTCTTGGTGAGTGCTACACGCCTTTGACATATTTGAACGTTGTACTTCGTTAAATAAGTCCACGAATTTTTCGCCCATACCAAACTCTAAAACTGCACCCGAAAGTACGTATTGAATATCACACAGGGCATCTGCTACTTCTATTAAATCATTATTTTCAATGGCTTCTTGGAGTTCTTTCAACTCTTCAGCAATCAAACTAACCCGAAGTTTGCAACGGTCAGCCGATGGAATTTGAGGTGTATCTAAAATGGGAGCTTTGAAAGTGCGGTGAAAATCAGCGACTTGATTGAGAGAGTCTAATTTTTGCATTGATTTATGTGGATAAATTGGTTATTTATTCAAATTTACTGATAATGTAGATAAGAAATACATATCTATCCACACAATATTGTGGATAACCCCGTAAGTCCTTATTTTTCAGGAGGTTATAATATTCACGTGGAACAGTTAGTGTTAATTATCTGACTGTCAGTAATTTAGGTGTTTCACAAAATTTATTTTGTAATGTGTCACGAAGATATAATACCCAACAATTATGGCTAAGAACAGTAAGGGATAGATAGAATAAACAAGAGTATTCCCCTTATTATGAGAGTAGAAGGGAAGATCCCAAAGATAGTTAGGAGGAATTTTTGCGATAGAGTAGAGAAGAAGCTATTGGGGGGCTATATTTCTCTTTTAAAGCACGAAGTATTCGTTTTCAACGCTAAGGATTAACTAAATTATAAGGCTTTAAAATCAAAGAGAATCAAAGAAAAAAGAGGAGTGTTGATTTTCAGAGGTCTGTTCAAAAAAAGAAATAATAGGAGCAAAATCTGTAAATCTACTTATTTCTAAAATTTATAAATCTTAGAATAATACAAAAATTTTGCTCCTACTCTTTTAGAGATTTTAGATGATACAAAGAACCTCTTCCCTACTCTCTTCTATTTACTCTCTATCCTCTTTTCTCTAACTTGGTCGTTTCTCTTCAAAAGTCCCATCCGTATAGAAAATCATAATCCTCTCTATTTGCTTACTGGTATTAGAAGCAGGGGGAATCGTGGGACGCTCATTTTTTCGTTTTGGCATCACATTTACGAGCGTTTGTACGGGTAATTGTTCAGCCTGAAAACTTTTAGACGATTCTCGTGGCTTTTGCTCAAATAAATTTTGATTCACAACTCGCTGATTAATAGGTTGTTGTCTATTAATTTGAGGCGTATTTTGTAGGGGTATCTCATTGTCAAAAATGAGCCAATCACGGTCAATATCAGGGAAAACCTTCAAAATGCGCTGAATAATATCCAAACTTGGCTTATTTCTGCCAGAAAGTATATGAGAAATGCTACTTCTCTGAATACCGATAGTATCCGCAAAATAACTGGGCGATATACCTTTGTCAATTATGATTTGTTCAATCTTCTTATTTAAGTCCATTGTTATTTGTAAATAGTTTACAATACTGAATACTGTTTACAAATATAACAAATTAAACAATAACTTTATTTTAGTTCACAATAATAAATTATAAGTTAAATCATTGTATAGTTAACAAAAGTGAATGTTGGTATAAATTTACAATAATAAATTGATTGACTCATTCATTACAAATGTAATCTATACAATCAGAGAGTATTATTTAACAATGTAAATACCATCATCTGCTAATTTAATTTTACTTTCACGATATAATCCACC
>JANPGQ010000648.1:0-2643 GCA_031423975.1 Cytophagales bacterium
GGATGGTATTTCTGAAATTTGGATGCCTAATTGTAATTCTGAAACGATTGAGGGTATGATGGCTTTGGCTACTCAATATCCCAATCAATGTTTGCCCATGATGGGCTTGCATCCTTGCTATGTAAAGGATAATTTTGAAAAGGAATTATATATCGTTGAGGAATGGCTGAATAAGTATAAATTCATTGCCATTGGCGAGATTGGAATGGATTTATATTGGGATAAAACCTTCATAAAACAACAGGAACAGGCTTTTTTGACACAATGCCAATTGGCAAAACAACACAATTTATGGATTGATATTCATTCTCGAAATGCTTTTTGGGAAACCGTTGCCTTGATAGAAAAGAATGCCGACCCAAATTTAAAAGGCATTTTTCATTGCTTTACTGGCGAACTAAAAGATGCTCAGAAAGCGATTGAATTGGGATTTT
The DNA here is from genome assembly GCA_031423975.1 of Cytophagales bacterium. GTDB lineage: Bacteria > Bacteroidota > Bacteroidia > Cytophagales > Spirosomataceae > Arcicella. Next base: position 435 of record JANPGQ010000648.1, read on the forward strand.
TATTAGGAATTGGGGGAGTAGCAACCTTCAAAAATGGAGGATTGGATAAGATTTTACCTCATATCAGTTTAGAAAATATTGTGTTGGAAACGGATGCCCCATACCTTGCACCAGTTCCATACAGAGGCAAGCGAAATGAACCCGCCTATTTAACAATTATCGCTCAGAAAGTGGCTGACATGATGGAGGTTAGCGTTGAAAAGGTGATTGAGCAAACAACCTTAAATGCAATGATATTAAAAAATAAATAGTGGTCAAAATAAGTATGAAACTAACCAAAATAAAAACAAAAGCCGATGGCACAAATGATGTAAAAGTGCTTGTGATTTACACAGGAGGCACTTTGGGGATGGTTTATGATGCCAAAACGGATAGCTTAGTTCCTTTTGATTTTGCCCAAATTCCTGATAATTTGCCCGAAATGGCTCGTTTAGACTTTGAGATTTCGGTCTTGACTTTTGACACTTTGCTTGATTCTTCCAATATCAATCCTTCTATTTGGATAATTTTAGCAAAAATAATTGGCGATAATTATATCCTTTACGACTCTTTCGTGATTCTTCATGGTACTGATACGATGGCTTATACGGCTTCGGCTTTGAGTTATTTATTGCAAGATTTGAACAAGCCTGTCATCCTCACGGGGGCTCAATTGCCCATTGGCGTTGCCCGTACCGATGCGAAGGAAAATTTTATTACGGCTCTCGAAATTGCAGCGGATAGAAATTCTCACAATCACCCCAAAGTTTCGGAGGTATGTATTTACTTTAATTCACTTTTGTTGCGTGGAAACCGCACCAGAAAAAATGAAAGTGTACAATTTAATGCTTTTGAATCCGAAAATTATCCAGTTTTAGCAGAAGCAGGGGTGAAGATTGAATTTAGTAAGCCCTATATTCGTCCATATCAAGAAGATGCAGTGCTGAAAGTTCATGAACGATTGGACGAAAATGTCATTATTTTGAAATTATTTCCAGGGATTTCTGAAAAAGTAGTTCGTAATATTTTGGAAATAGAGGGTTTACGGGGTGTTGTATTAGAAACTTTTGGTTCTGGAAATGCTCCAACCGTTACTTGGTTTTTGGATTTAATGAAAGAATTTGTCGGAAAAGGCATCATTATTTTCAATGTTTCTCAATGCAATGGCGGTCGAGTTATGCAAGGGCATTATCAAACAAGTCATTCTTTGCAGGAGATGGGCGTGGTGAGTGGGGCAGATTTAACTACCGAGGCAGCCATTACAAAATTGATGTTTGCTTTGGGGCAATCGTCAAATATTCAAGAAGTTAAGAAAATATTACGTCATTCTATTGCAGGGGAAATGTCATAAACCTAACGAAAATGCTAACGCCACTATTTGTCTCCATTTTACTCTTGGTTAGCATTTTGCTAATTATACTTTTAAGTTCAAAATACAAATTCAATACATTTTATGTCTTGTTTGTAGTGGCGATTTTGGTCGGAATTATAGCTCAATTTTCAGGAGAAGAGGTTATCAAGAATTTAAAAGCTGGTTTTGGACACACGCTCGAAAAAATTGGACTACTCATTATTTTAGGGACAACTTTGGGGGTAATTTTAGATAAAACTAAGGCTACTATCAGCATTGCTAATTTCATTCTTGCCAAAACAGGTGAAAAAAAAGCGGGAATTGCTATCACTTTAATTGGGTTTTTAATCGGTTTACCCATTTTTTGCGATTCAGGTTTTATCGTTTTGAGCGGCTTATTGCACTCATTAGGCAAGAAGGTTAAGAATTCTGAGGTATTTTTTACCTTATGTTTGGCGGGGTCTTTATATGCCGTTCATTGCCTTGTTCCCCCGCACCCAGGCATCACAGCTGCGGCTGGGCAAATGAATGTAGAATTAGGTCAGACCATGATTTTGGGGACTCTTTTAGCAATTCCGACAACGATTATTGTTTACTTTTGGGCAAAGTTTGCAGGTTCAAAATATCAAGATTTATATGATGAACAATTTGAAAATCAGGAGGTTGGAATAAATCCTGAACATACTTATTTACCTAATCCACTTCAATCTTTTTTGCCCATCATTATTCCAATATTACTCATTTCCATTAAATCAATCGTTTTGTTGGATGCTTCTATTTTCTCAGAAAAAATAGTTTCCATCATAAAATTCATAGGCGAACCCGTAATGGCTTTATTTGTGGGAATCATCTTGGCAATCTCACTTTTTAGGAAAATTG
>JANPGQ010000649.1:0-14118 GCA_031423975.1 Cytophagales bacterium
GGGCAAAACAGATTCCGCCAATTTTGTAAAAACCTTTTTGGCATCATTTCCTGCAATATCCGTGTCTTCGCCAAAAACTCTGGCAAGCACTCGATATACGTTTCCGTCTAATACAGCTACTTTTTCGCCAAAAGCAAATGAGGCAATTGCAGCGGCTGTGTATGTTCCGATGCCTTTCAATTTCAATAATTCAGCGTAATTATCAGGGAAAATTCCGCCATAATTCTCTACTACCATCTTGGCGGTTGTATGCAAATTTCTGGCTCTGGAATAATAGCCTAAACCTTGCCACAGCCTTAAAACTTCCTTTTCATCAGCAGCCGCCAAATCTTGAACGGTTGGGAAAGTCTCAATGAATTTGAAATAATAGGGCATTCCTTGCACCACACGAGTCTGTTGCAAAATCACCTCTGAAAGCCAAATAAAATAGGGATTGTTGATATTTCGCCAAGGTAAATCACGTTTGTGTTGATTGTACCAAGCGATTATTTTTTGTGAGAAAAATTCGTGTTGCATTAATTAGGCGGTTGGCTGTCAGCACTTGGCTGTCAGTTTCAGCGGTAAAATTGAGATATTATTTAATGTTCAATTCGGTTTATTGCATTTTGCTGTACTACTCTGTATATACAATCAAATATAGTAAATACGTTCCGATTTTGATTTGAAAATATTATTGTCGAATAGCTGACTGCTAAAAGCTATATTACACTTAAATATCAAATACGAAAGTTAAAAAACTTCAAATGTCTAACAATTAAGCATTTACATAAAAAAAAATACTATTTTTGTTTTTTGTTGCTTTCATATTCAAAAGCAAAACCGTACCTTTGTGTCCCTTAACAAAGAGGGACTTAGAAATTGATGATTTAGTTTAATTTTTTATTTGAATAAGAACATAAATTCAAATTGGAGCAAAATCAACCATTATAGTATATCATATTTTTTTAATCTTAAAAATTTCAACAAGTGACTAAAGCAGACGTAATCGCAGAAATCGCAGACAAGACTGGCATCGACAAAGCCGATGTATCAAGTGCAATCGAATCTTTCTTTTCAGTAGTTAAAGACAATCTTGCCGCAGGAGAACCTGTGTTTGTAAGAGGTTTCGGTAGCTTTGTAAACAAAAAAAGAGCTCATAAAATTGCTCGTAATATCTCAAAAAACACTACCATTGAGATTCCAGAACACTTTATCCCAAGCTTCAAGCCAGCCAAAGTTTTTGTTGAGCAGGTGAAAACTAATGCAAAATAATATTTGAGTGTATTAGTTGAAAGTATAGGAGTTTATGAGAAACAAGTTTAACTAAATTTCTTATAAACTCTTCACTCATAAACTTTAAACTCTAAAAACAAGATGCAAAAACCTTTTATCATTATTACCATAATCGCTACTCTTTCCATTGGGGCCTTGTATAGTCTTCCGAAAGTGGTAGTAAATGATGAGAAAAAGACTTTGGAACAACCCCAAAAAGAAACAACTACCGTTACGGCAAACCGTGATAAAGGTGTGAAAGACGAAAGTCCAGCATCACCTGAAATGCACAGTGCAAAACTTACGAGCGAGCAACAAGCAGTGATTGATGATTTAAAAGGGAAATTTCAAAAAAATACCGAAAAGCAAGCAAAAATTAAATCAGCTGAGGATTTGGTGATTCAATTTGTAAAATATACTCGCTACGACAGTGCAGCGTATTATGCAGAACAAATCACGAAAATTGAACCATCTGAAAGTAATTTACAGAAAGCAGGTAATTTATATTACGAAGCCTTTACGTATGCCCTCGAAGGTGAAAAAACAAGCATGATGGGTGAAAAAGCAAGAAACTTTTATCAGAAAGTTTTGGTTATGAACCCAAACAATTTGTTGGCAAAAACCAATATGGCAATGACCTACACCGCAACTCAAACGCCCATGCAGGGAATTATGATGTTGCGTGAAGTAATTGCCCAAGAACCTGATTATGAACCAGCACTTTTCAGTCTGGGAATCCTCTCGATTCGTTCTAATCAGTTTGGGAAAGCTGTTGAACGTTTCAAACAAATCTTGAAAAATAATCCGTCAAATTCTAAAGCGGCATTAAATTTGGGTTATTGTTTGGCAGAATTGGATAGAAAAGAAGAAGCAAAGCAGATTTTGGAGAAAGTCCTTATTAACAGCAAAGACCCTCAAGAAAAAGCCGCAGCCAACGATATTTTATCAAAATTATAAATAGGGGTTAGAGATTAGGGATTTAGGGATGAGTGATTATATTAAAGAGGTTAGAAATTAGGAACTAAAATCCGAACATCATACATCGAATATCATTACTGAACATCGAATACCAAACATCAAACACCAAAACATAAATCATATTTTAAACAATTTAAATCTCTTAAAATCATGCCTTGCGGAAAAAAGAAGAAGGGACACAAGATCTCAACGCACAAAAGAAAGAAGCGTCTTAGAAAGAACAGACATAAGAAAAAATAGTTTTTAGGCAGAGTGATTGTCCTAAGTATTAGGTTTAAAGTATTAAGTATATCAAATCGGCCTTTATTTGTCAAAATGTTACTTAATACCTATACATAATACTAAATACAGTAACACTTTACCTAATCAAAAAACAGGCAAAATTCTCATGTAGAAATTTGCCTGTTTTTGTCGTTTTTGTGAGATTGTTTCTTGAAAATTAATTTAATCATCCTAATCTTTTCATTACCAGTATTTTAGGAGATTTTCGGTTATGACATTTGGACTCATCCAGTACGTCACCCACATTTAAAAGTCAATATTAAAAATAAGATTATAGACTAAATTTTTTCCTTAATTATTTTTAGGGGCGACCGGCGCACGGTTAGGAGTTAGCAGATTGGAGTTAGGGAAAATATTCCCAAATTCATCCTTCTTTTCTTGATAATTTTACCTTAAATAATAATTTTCCTGATTCAGAAATCGCCTTTACTTTTTCTTAACAGGCTCGAACATATCTATTTTCTTCATTTTAAAGACTTCTTTCAAACACTCACACGACTCTTTTTCTTTTCACTGTATCTTCTAAACAATTCATTCACCTGTGAGTAACGAATTAATTATCAATTCGACTCCCAAAGGTGATCGCATTGCTTTGTTGCAAGACAAACGCATTGTGGAATATCACTTAGAGGAGTCCGAACCACACTTTTCCGTCGGGGATATATACCTCGGTACGGTCAAGAAGATGGTTACGGGATTGAATGCGGCTTTTATCGATATTGGTTATGAGAAGGATGCTTTCCTTCATTACCACGATTTAGGTCCGAATGTCAATTCCCTAAACAAGTTTACTAAGGAAGTTATTGCCGAAAGAATAAAATCTGGACGCTTGGATAACTTCAAGTTAGAACCCGAAATCGACAAGCACGATAAGATTGACAAAGTTTTGAGTAAAAATATGCCAATTCTTGTGCAAGTTGTGAAAGAACCTATTTCGACCAAAGGACCACGTTTGTCTTGCGATATTTCTATTGCGGGGCGTTATACGGTGTTAGTACCTTTCTCGAATGGGGTAAATATCTCGAAAAAAATCACGGCAAAAACCGAACGTACACGTCTGCAAAGATTGATGTCTTCGATTAAACCTGCCAATTTTGGGGTAATTGTGAGAACCGTTGCCGAAGGACGTGAAGTGGAGGAACTGGATAAAGACCTCCGTGAGTCAATCGCTAAATGGGATGCAGGGATGAAGGCTCTGAAAAGTGCCAAACCTCGTGAAAAAATAATCGGAGAGATGAGTCGAGCAACTTCAATGATGCGTGATTTATTGAACGAAGATTTTGATAGTATTGTAGTGGATACCCCAGAACTGTACCAAGAAGCCCGTAATTATGTCTTGAATATTGCTCCTGACAAGGAAAAAATTGTCAAGTTGCACCAAGGCAAAGTGAAAGTTTTTGAGCAATTGGGCATCGAAAAACAATTGAAAATGTTGTTTGGGCGTTCGGTAAGTTTGCCACAGGGCGGTTATCTGATTGTGGAACATACCGAAGCATTACACGTAATTGATGTCAATTCGGGTAATAAATCTAACAGCGAATCTGACCAAGAAGCTACGGCTTTGAGTGTAAATAGAGAAGCTGCCAAGGAGATTGCTCGTCAGTTGAGACTACGGGATATGGGCGGAATTATCGTCATCGACTTTATTGATATGAAGAAAGCTGAAAACAAAAAGCTGATTCAGGACATCATGAAGGAGGAAATGAAAACCGACCGCTCGAAGTTTACCATTTTGCCATTGACCAAATTTGGTTTGATGCAAATTACCCGTCAGCGAGTACGCCCAGAGATGAATGTTATCACGGCTGAAAATTGCCCAGCCTGCGGAGGAACAGGAAAAATTACGGCAAGTATTGCGATTTCAGATATTATCGAGCATCATCTTGAACATATTTTGGAAAAACAAAACGAGAAAAAGCCAACCATTATTTTGCATCCATTTTTATACGCCTACTTCACGAAGGGCTTTCCGTCAATACGAATGAAATGGTATTTGAAGTATAAAACTTGGGTGAATTTGATTGAAGATACTTCTTTTGGTATTTCAGATTTTAAATTTTTGAATGACCATAAAGAGCCCATTCAGTTGAATCCGTAGAGGTTAACAGAGTAAATTAATAGTTATAATAAGCCTGAAATCAAACGATGTCAGGCTTATTATCTTTTTAGGGCTATTCATTTTTATTTCTAATGACTATTCTATTGCAAAATCGACATCAATCCATTGAACCCCATAATTTATTGCGTATTTTCGGGTAGAATTTTAACCATCAAGCAAACTGAATTTATGTCAAAAATTACCAAGAATCTTTTAACGGTTTTAACAATATTATTGGTTTTGGGTATCTTTTTCTATCCAAAACTCAAAACTGTATTCAAACCAAAGGACGAAAAAGATAAAAAAGAAGTATCGGGTGGCAAAGATGCCAAAGGAGGAAAAGGGGGTAAGACTTCCGTGATTGTTACAGTAGTTCACCCAACCCGTTTGGATGATTTGGTAAATACTAATGGCACTATTTTGCCCAATGAAGAAGTAGAAATCCGCAGTGAGATTTCGGGTAGAATTGTTACTTTAAATATCAAGGAAGGTGATTTAGTCAAGAAAGGAACAACTTTATTGCACATCAATGATGAAGATTTGCAAGCTCGGTTGAAAAAATTGGGTTTCAATAAAAAATTAGCGGAAGACAACGAAGCCCGTCAAAAAAGGTTGCTTGAAAAAGAGGCAATTAGTCAGCGAGAATACGATATAGCCGTCAATTCGGTGAATACTATTTCGGCAGATATTGAAGATTTATCCGCACAAATTCAAAAGATGACCTTAAAAGCTCCTTTTGATGGAACGATTGGTTTTCGTTTTGTTAGTTTGGGAAGTTATATTTCACCCACTACCAAAATTGCTACTTTAACCAATACAAACCCTGCCAAAATTGAGTTTGCTATTCCTGCCAAATACTCGTCTATCGTGCGGAAAGGAGGAAAAATTGAATTTACGGTTGAGAGTTCTGAACAACATTATGTGGGAACTGTCTATGCCATTGACCCCAAAATTGACCCTGATACCCGTACTTTACAAATTAGAGCAATTGCCCCAAATCCTGTGCATAAACTTATTCCTGGGGCTTTTGCAAGGGTTGAATTAGTATTGAAAAGTAAAGGTTCAGCACTAATGATTCCGACCGAAGCCGTGATTCCCGAACAAAAAGGGAGCAAAGTTTTCATTGTTCAGAATGGTAAAGCGGTATCTAAAAAAGTCCAATTGGGTACTCGTGGAGAGAAAAATGTTGAGGTGATTTCGGGGCTTTCGGTAGGGGATACGCTTATTACTACGGGTATTATGCAAGTAAAACCTGATGGAGAAGTGGAGATTAGGGAGGTTATTAAGTAGTTTCGAGGGCTGAAGTGTGCATGATGAATATGGTTTACAATTAAAAGAAGAGAGTTTTGACAAAGTACTCGTCAAAACTCTCTTCTTTTAATTAAACCGAAGCCATTTCCTGAGCCTTAAATTGCTCAATCAACTTTTTATCCACAATCTTGGTTTGTAATTTCTGCAAATAATTCATTACCATTTGTCGCATTTCTACCGACTGTAATACTTCATTTATGTTTTGATTATATTTCAAATTTGCCAAGAAAGTTACTGGAAATAAAGTAAAATTATATTCTTGAAAAACTGGTACTTCTACTTGCTTTTTTACGGTCTTCATTATCGTCTTTTTCTCCGTTTTTTCTTCTAATTTTTCTTTTACGGTTTTGTAAGTAACATGTTTTGTGGTGAGGCTTACCGTTGGTAATTTCACGTCTCTTTCTCCCGATAATGTTGTATTTGAAGTTTGGATTTCGTCAAGTGTATTGGCTTCAATGGCGGTTTTCTTGACTACTTTATTTCCTACGGTGTGAATATGCCAAATTGTGCTGTCGGTAATGGCTAAATAAATGGCTCTTTTATTGCCCAAAATCTTAGAAAACGAATCACTAATCGACTGCATGGCAGTTAGTTCGGGGTATTGAACAGAGACGATGGCACGAATACCTGAAATTTCTTGTGTAATGTGTGTAAAAGAAGATAAAACACTCAATTGATTTGCCATATATTTTAATTTATATTGTGATTTTATAAGGAATGATAACAAAAAAAATGCCAACCATTTAGGCTGGCATTAGATTGTAAAATTAACGATGAATTTTGGGATTTGGTATCAGGTTTTGGAAGAAATTTCATTGATTTTCAGAACCAAACGCTCAACATCCTCAAAGGTAGTTCTTAGTTTTTGTAAGTCGAGTCTTTCAATCAAATCAGGAGAGTGTTTCAGTTTTCCGTATTTCAGTTTCTTCATTTTACCAGCCTTATTTATCAGGAAATATCGCTGAAAAATCGTATTCAAAACCTCATCTGGATAAGGGATTATTTCGGGGTGTTTATTCAGAATTGAAAGGTCATTTTTAATTAAATCTAATTTTGATTTATAATACGCAAAAATCTCTTCAATTACTTCGGGCTGAGACAAAATCCAGCTTTCCATTCGTTGAATCATAAAGAATACAAACTCTTGAATATCAGTTAGTTGATTGTCTTTTATTCGTTGTTCTCGCTTATCTTTTACAGCATCCAAATCCATCAAAAACAAGCTATCAATCTCTCTAATTTTTACTAAACTTGTAACGGAAAAGGCTGGTTCGGCTATTATTTTTACCTTCTCACTGTCAAAACCTGAGTTCAATAATTTATTGAAACTTTCCCGTAATCTATTCGTATTATCAAAAGTATCTGCATTTGGATTACTTCTTGGGTCGGCACCGCCTTCAAAAAACACTTTAACCGTTACCACCGTACACCTCCTAACTCACCACGTAGCCACATTTGCCCCGTCAAAAACTCACCTTCCCAATCAGGAAAATCCTCTTCCGATTTCGTTTTTACCACTGTCTGATTATCTTCATCCTTCTCAAAAATTATTAAATCTTCCAATTCAAAAGCATTCAGCAATAAAGGTGAATGAGTGGCTACAATCATCTGAGTACCATTTTGAGCGGCATATTTGATTCCTCTTGCAATGCCATTAATCATATCAGGATGCAAACCAGCTTCGGGTTCGTCTATACACACAACACTCCCACGATTGGGATTATAGAAAATAGAAAGTAATAACAAGTAGCGTAATGTTCCGTCAGAAATTTGTTCAATGGTGATGGCACGGTCTAAATTTTTTTCTTTGAGAGACATTAATGATTTTCCAGCCATTGGGGTTGTAAAAACTAACTCTTTGAAATTAGCATTGACATTCTTAAATTCCTCAATAATTTTATCGTAAGCCTTTACAGAATTTGCGTTTAATGAACTTAATAAAGCTGTTAAATTTTTACCATTTGAAAGTAGCTGATTTTCAGAATAATAAGGAGAAAGTTGCCTGATTTCTCCATCAAAAGAAGTATCGAAATAGTCATAGATAGAGATTTGTTCAATAGCTTTTTTTAAAAAAAATGGATACCAAGAACCAAGTTCTCTTAAATGACTCAAATGGAGTTCATGACTATCATCAGATTTTTCAGAAAAGTCTGTATTTATGTTATCTTCATTTACCAGTAATTCTTCAAACAAGTCATAATTTGATGAACCAATTTTTTTTATTGTAATTGTGTAAAGAACAGAATAAACTTCTTTTTCAATATTTGGTAAAGAACTAATTGCACTTTTCTCTAACTGTTCACCATCAAAATGATAGCTTATTTTAATTTCGTAAGCATCAGGATTTATAAAATTACAAGAACCCGAAAACCCACCCCACTGATGCGAAAACAACTTCTCAAAATTCCCTTTAATTCCTTCTTGAAGCAAACGAATAGCTTTTATAAAGTTAGATTTACCAGTCCCATTTATTCCTACCAGAATATTGGTATCAGCGTTTAACTCAATGGTTTGTTCTGCTCCGAAACTAAAAAAATTCTGAACGGTTATTTTCTTAATCATTTATAAATCAATTAGTTGTATTTTGTGTTAAGGGTATTTTACTTTGATTACAATCAATTTCAATTCCGATTATTTTTCTTTTCGAACATCGAACATCGAAAAACAAGCATTGAACACTAAAACAAAATCCCCGCCAGCGTAGCCGACATATAACTCGCCAATGTCCCTGCAATCAACGCACGAACTGCTACTTTGGTAAGGTCTTCTCTTCGGCTTGGTTCAAGAGCTGAAATACCGCCAATTTGGATTCCTAATGAACCAAAATTAGCAAATCCGCAGAGGGCAAAACTTACGATGGCAATGGTTTTGGGTGTTAAAGCTCCTGCCTTAATCATGGGCGAAAGTTTGAGATATGCCACAAATTCGTTAGCGGCTAATTTTGTTCCCATCAATGAACCTGCCTGCAAAACTTCCTCTTTGGGTACGCCCATACACCACGCAAAACCTGCAAAAAGGTAGCCCAAAAGCGTATCTAAACTAAAATCTGGATAGTTTAAAATGCCGCCTACTTTGCTGAAAATAAAATTGATAAGGGCAATCAAAGCCAAGAAACCGATAAGCATTGCTAAGACATTTAAACCTACTTTCAGACCATCTGAACAACCAGCCGAAATGGCATCAATGAGGTTGGTATGTTCTTTTTTTACTTTCAAAGTTACTATACCTTTCGTCTCTGATTCTTCAGTTTCGGGGTACATGATTTTGGAGATTGCCAAAGCACCTGGGGCTGCCATAATACTGGCGGCAATAAGATAAGAGGCTGGTACGCCAAATTGAATGTAAGTTGCCATTACTCCACCTGCAATACAGGCATAACTTCCTGCCATTGAAGCGGTTAGTTCAGAAAGTGTCATGCCTTTCAAGTAGGGCTTTATCATGATTTGGGCTTCTACTTGTCCCACAAATGCACTCGAAATATTAGAGAGTGCTTCTGAACCACTTACGCCCATGAGGGCTTTCATTCCTTTGGCTAACCATTTGATAATGAACTGAATAACGCCCAAGTGGTAAAAGATATTTACTAAAACCGCTACGAAAATAATCGTTGGAATGATATTGAAAAAGAAGATAAAACCACCGCCTCGAAATACTGTTTCAAGCAAAGGAACATCAGCCAATGGACCAAAAACGAATTTTGCCCCTTCGCTACTGAAGCTAATTACTCGGGTAACCCAATTGCCCAAAGTTTGAAAAGTTGCCGTCCCGACGGGGGTTTTTAAGATAAATACTGCCAAACCCGCCTGTAGAGCCAAACCCATCCCAACGGTGCGAAAGTTGATAGCTTTACGATTATTCGACATTAAATAGGCGATGCCCAAAATCAATACTATTCCAATAAGTCCTGTGAAACGTTCCATGCGTGGTTGGTTAATGATAAATATCTATTTTTTAGTTTGTTGAATTGCTTAGTTTTTACAAAAATAATCAAAAATTGGTAGTATTTTACTTTCACTTTCCTCTAAATCCCTAAACTTCTATCCGTTCCGAAATCTTACAAATATCATAAGCCACTTTTTGAATATTGATAAATTGGTCTGGAATCAGTATTTTCCCTTCTTCTTCATAGTCATGATTAATTTTCAAAGAAATAATCTTGATATTTTCCTTTTCCACAAACTCGCTTTCTTCTATGATTTTGATGGCTTCTTTTAGTAATGTTTCTGTATTTTGAGCGATTTTTTCCAAATTTTCATACGCCGAAATCTCCTCAAAATGTTCCGTAGCGTACAAGGCGAGCGTGGCAACGTATGAGGAAAGAAGGTGATTCAAAACTGAAAATTTATGGATTTCGTTGATGCTTACTTGCTTGTGTTTGGGTTCTGAAAACATCCGCTGGAAGGCAGAGGCGAGGTTGGCACTTCGCACAAAAACTTCCTTTCTGACGATTTTATAGGGAACTCGCTGATATTCTTCGCCAAAATATAGTTGTGAAACTTGATGATAATACGCCATATTTGCCTCCAACATTTCGATGAGCGTATTCCTGAATTTCTGATGTTCCCAATGGGGTAAAAAGAGATAACTTCCCGCAAAAGCAATTCCTCCTCCAATGAGCGTATCGTAAACTCGTTCAATCAATAAGGCACGACTTCCCATTCCCAAAAAATCAAACAAAATCAGAATAAAAGGAGTCATAAAAACAACACTAACGAGATAGGTTTTGCGTTGAAAACTGTATGTTCCCAACATACAAATCAACAAAATGGCAAATAGCCATCGGTTATCGGTAACGTAGGTTAGAAAAATCATGCCGATAACTGCTCCACCAATTGTGCCTATCAGTCGGTCCAGATTGCGTTCTTTGGTGAGGCTGTACGCTGGTTTCATGATGACTAAAATGGTCAATAAAATCCAGTTGGAATGGAGAAAATTAAAAGATTGAGCAATGACAAAACCCAGAAGCATCAAGCCCGAAACCCGTAGGGCGTGTCTAAAATTTTCGGATTTTAGGTTGAGATTATCTTCAAAAACATCCCAGCTATAGTCTTGATGGCTAATGAAAGAGGTGGTCTGAATATTGTTTTTGAGCAATTTTTCCTGTTTCTTTTCCTCAAAATATCCTTTTATCTTTTTTAATCTCAGAAAAATATTCTCTACATTTAGTTCAATATTTTTTAGGGCTTGCAAGCCTATATTTGTGTAAGTGGGGGTAAATTTATCGTGTTCTAATACTTCAATATTTTTCTTTAAATCTTTAATTTTTTGAGAAATAGCTGCTTTAAAATTGGGCTTTGTAAAGGTTCTCAACGAGAAACTTATTTCTTCCATTTGTTCAGCTAAAAGGTTGAGAATTTCCTCAAAATCTTTCAAAATACCTGTTTCGTCAAATTGTTTGTGGAGGTTCTGATAATTATAAAATGTTGATAAAATTTGTTCGTACAAATCCATCATATCCACAAAAATTACCAACAAAAATCGCCCTTCTTGAGTAGATTCTTGCACAATTCTACGGCTTTTGAAAAGTAGTTCTCGCACGGCATCTTGCTTGGTATTCATCAAAATTTGAGCCTCGACAATCTCTTTAAAAGTTTCGTCATAATCAACGCCTTCGTGGTAAAATTTTGCTTTAATTCGAATAAAATCAGCTACCTCCATCATAGATTCCGCCAACGATTGTCGAGCCAAACGGTAGGGCATAATTCTGTACAACGACAAACTAAGGGCAGTATACCAACAACCTCCCAATAAGATATAAAGGGCATACAACAACATTTCATTCAAGGGACGAATATCGCCAATGCCCAAAGTCATAACCAATAAAGCCGCTACTCCGATGGAAGCCGCCCTATTTCCATAAACATAAAACATTGAAAATATGAATGTTAGTCCCAATATGAGCAAGCCCATTAGATATACAGAAAAATTGCAAAGGCTGGTCAGCAACGAAACCAAAGACACAATAAAAATGGTATAAAACATAGCATTTCGCCTATGGATAATGGGTCCAGGAGTATCGGCAATGCTGGCACATAATGCTCCAAGAGAAACCGTGATACCAATTTTGAGCAAGCCAAATTGAGCCAAAACTAAACTCGGCAGCATAGCTCCAAAAGTTATCCTGAGTCCGTCGCCAAAGTAGGTACTGAGGACAAAGTTTTTAACTTCGTTGGTGGTTTTTTGGATGTGATTACTCATTTTCGATGTTCGGTTTTCGATTTTCGATGTTCGGATAAAATTAGAATGCTCAAACGAACATCGAATTGCTCTCAACCAAAGATAACCGAAAAATGGTATAACCTATAAATGTGGTCATAAAAAAACAGGATAAAAATCTTAGCTTTTGCTTCAATTTTTATCCTGATAACTATTTACTGATAACTAAAATCTACACGCCCACTGTTTCTTTACTCACAAAAGCCTTCATAATTTCCTCGGTAACCATTCCTCGCTGATTCATTCGTTGTTGGAAAGCAGTTAGTAAATTGCTGATTGCCTCTTCGGTATGATTGATATTGAGCGTAATTCTGATACCCGAATTTTTGAGGGGAACACTCGGATAAGAAGATACATTCACAAAAAAACCGTCCTGTTGTAGCTCATAAGCCAAATCAGTAATATTAATGGGGTCGGCTCCGGTGGCGAGGTAACAAATGGGAGTAAAATCTTGGCGAACCAAAGGCAAATTTAAGGCATTGGCTTTTTGCACAAAATATTGCATTAATTCCTGTAAACGCTCTTGACGAACGTAAATCTCGCTACTCAAATGAATGTCTGCCGAGGCAATGGCTGCCGCTAAAATCATGGGTGGCACGGGTCCTGAAAAAATAAGGGTTGAACCCACAGTCCGCATCATTATTTTTTGCATTTCGTCTGCAAAAACCATTGCTGCTCCATTAGCTCCAAAACCTTTGGCAAAAGACGTAATCAAGCACATTTTTGGATGAAAATGATTCACTGCACTAAGGGCAAATCCCTTTCCATTTTCTCCTGCCCAACTCATGCCGTGGGCATCGTCTAAGTAGAGATAGAACTGTTCGTATTTGTCCATCAAATCATAAAGGTGTTGCATCGGGGCAACATCCCCAAACATAGAATACACACCGTCTGCCATATACCAAACTTTTTGATGATTTTTAGACAATTCAATAATTTTTTCTTCCAATAAATCCATCCGATTGTGGCGAACCAACTCAATGTGCGTTCCAGCGGCTTTTGCTATCATAGAGGCATTTTGAACGCTTCGATGTACTTGGTGGTCGAGGATTAGTGCATCTTTTTTCGTAACTACGGCTGGAATCCACGAAATATGCCCCAAACTGGTTGTGGGGGCAATCAAGACGGGTTTGTTAAATATTTGCTGGCATTTTTCTTCTAAAATTCCGTAAAGATTGGATTCCAGATAGGTGCGGGAGGAAGAAAATTGGACTCCGTAACGTTCGACGGCATCACGGGCGGCAGTTTTTAGACGTTGGTCTAATTCGAGACCGAGATAACTACAACTGGCGAAGTGTAATAATTCTCGATCATTGAGGATGATGGTTTTTCCATTTAAAATTTCATCGGAAAAATGCCCTTGGAGTACACCCATGGACTTTGCACGGGAGATTACCCCATACAATTGTTTAGCAACTGGCGGAAGTTGATTCATTGATTTTTATCCTTACTTAGGTTATTTGCAAAATAGCAAGGTCAAATATGAATCATACATTTGAAGGAAGCAAATAAAAAGTGGATGAATGAGTAAAAGGTACAGAATGTGAGGGTTATGAAGAGGTTATTTTGTTATTTAATCCTCCTAATTATTTTGGAAATCTGGGAAGAATTAGTTCGTTTTAGGTACTATTACTAATCAACATTATTATTGATTAGTAATAAATTCACTACTAAAACAATGTAAATAGTAGGTGCATGAAAAGTGATTTCACAAAGGTTTTGGGTGATAAAATCTTTCCGCATTTCAAAATCCAGATACACCACAGGCACAAGTAGCGTTTTCACGCTCACGAGGGCAAGTAAAAGCAGAGCTATGTAACTTTTTGAGTTCATGGATTTCATAATTACGTTACGAAATTAACCATGAAAAGGTTGCGGCGGTTATTTTTTTCAGATTTAATTATGTTATTTCTTAAAATTTAGCGGGTATTCGTTAAATTTGAGATTAGGGTTTTACTTTATGGTAAGATTCTTAGAATGAG
>JANPGQ010000650.1:0-6916 GCA_031423975.1 Cytophagales bacterium
GCTAAAAAGCATAATAAACAAAAAGATTCTCAGATTTTGGCACATGGCTTTTTTTCATAAAAATAAACTAATAATTCTGATAATTTACCAAACCCCTTGAAAATCACCCTTTTACGGGATACAGTTTAAGGCATTTTTACGAAAAATCACGTCTTTGCGGTATATGATAAGAAGTATTAATGGGTAAAATTTGCAACAGCTAAGGAGGGTATCAGGATCTAACATTTCCAAGATAGTCTCCAAATCTTATCTCAAATTTAAACATTCAAAAAACATGAAAAATCTCAGAAACTTACTCGCATTAGTATCATTATTGATTTTAACATTTCAAACCTCAAAGGCAGAAAACTTAACGGAAAGGTTGAAAAATACCATCGAAAAACAAGGAATTCAGAAGGGAATTAGTTTGTATAAAACCCTAAAAAATGATATAAATTTTAAACTCTTAGAAAAAACGTTGGATGATTTAGGTTATCAACTTTTGAACGATGGCAACACCAAAGAAGCCATCAAAATCTTTAAACTAAATCAAGGAGAATTTACTAATTCAGAAATGGCAAATGCAAGTCTTGCGAGTGCCTACACAGTATCTGGAAAAGTAAATAAAGCTCGTAGATATTTTGATAAAACACTGAAAACCAATTCATTAAATGTGCAATCAGAGACTTTGGGTAATCAAAAAGCGGGGTTTGTAACGTTTAGATTAACGGGATTTGAGGATGCAAAAAGGTGGCATTAATCGGTAATTTTAATCATTTCCAAAACGATAAAAATCTATTTCACAAAACCGAAAATGGGGTTTGGGAATGTGAAATAAAATTGCCAAAAGGTACTTTTTACTACCAATTTTCTATTGATGATACCTTGAATATCAACGACCCAGGCAATAGAATTTCCTTTCAACCTTTGTCCGATTGGAATTCGGTTGTGGTGGTGAATTAAGGACTATTATAAACTCATATTACGCAAACCTTACCACGCCAACACCCTCCTAAAAAGAGTTTTTTATTTGTGATTTAGTGAACAAGAAATTATTTCTACCTACGATATAGCCACTTAATTTTTTGCAGAAAGTTCAATATAAAAAATGATAAAAACCAAATTCTCCCTAAAAATCACCCTTTTACGGGATATGATGGTAAGCTATAAAAGGTAAAATTTGTAAGTTCGTTTAATTGTAGCTCCTCATAATCAAATACTTATGCCATGAAAAATTATTTTCATCTTCTTGTGTTTCTACTATTAAGTAGTGAAGTTCATGCCCAAAGTGTAACGATTGACCCTAACTCTGCTACCAACGGTTCGGCTATAATCAAGGCTCAAAGTACCAGTGCGGGTACGCTTATTCCTAATGTGAGTTCATCCCAAAGAACTGCCATTGCCACGCCAACTAAAGGGCTTTTGGTGTTTGATACCGACACGGGTACATTTTGGTTTCATAATGGTACGACTTGGGTACAGTTGGTAGCCGCAACTTCAAATTGGACACCTTATAATGGTAATACAGAACTTTCGAGTAATAATTATGCCCGATTTAATTTGGGAAATGGCACAAATACCACTGCTTTAACATCGGGTATTGGCTTAGAAGGAACGCTCAAAATAAACTCCCCAAGTCCACTTACTGCCAGTAGGTATTTGAGTTTGGACGGCAATAGTATTCAAGCCCGAAGAATAAATGCGGTAACAGATTTCAAAACTGAAAATAACCTTTTACTAAATCCCTTTGGGGGAAATGTGGGTATTGGCACAACTACACCAAACGCACCTCTGCAATTTTCTTCAACGTCTGGCATTAATCGCAAAATTGTACTCTACGAAGAATTTAATAACAATCATCAGTTTTATGGATTTGGCATAAACGACGGAATCCTTCGCTACCAAACAACGGGCGGTGGTGACCACGTTTTTTATTCAGCCACAAATGCAAGTACCTCCAAAGAATTGATGCGGGTAAAGTATGATGGAAATGTAAAAGTAAATGATGGAATATACAGCACTCAAACGGGTGGGCTAAATATTGTACCGATTGGAATTGCGGAGGTTAAAGTGGAGGAATTATCCAATGGATTAGCTTCTATCCCTTCTTACACTAACATAGTTGGTAATTTAATCGTAAGTGGAACAAGTGCCAGTTCAGTACAAATAGATGATTGGATGGTGGGAAATTTTAAATTAGACCCAACCATTGTTGCTCAGTATTCAAAAATAGTAGGTATCGGAACAATGAATTATTCGGGTAACTCTGAGATTTTTGTATTCAATTTAAGTGCAATAAGTGGCTTTATTGGTGAAACGTTTGGTAAAGTGGTGGTAGTTAATACTGGACTAAATCCTGGTACTTACTATAATATTGGAATCACAGTAGATGATTTTCCATTTACGGGTCAATCAAATCTTTCTGGCACAGTCATTTTTTATGGAATAAAATAGAAAACCAATGAAAAATCTTCTCATATCCTTCACATTCATCATATTTTATTCTTCATTCACCCAAGCCCAACAAGCTGGCTCGCTTGATTTATCGTTTGATGGTGATGGGAAAGTTGTAACTAACTTTCCAAGTTTATGGGAGCAGTATGATTTCAAAATGGACATTTCAACATCTGGGGAAATTATTATTGCAGGTCCCACTTTTTCCGCAATCCCTGGAATACTAATAGCAAAATACAAACAAGATGGTACATTAGATAATTCGTTCGGGCAAAATGGGTCAAGTACAATTATTTTAAATTACCAAGGCGGAGTTATGTTTTTAAATTTTGTGAAAGAAATTAAAGTACAAACAGATGGAAAAATAGTTTTGGTGGGATATGTAGGTTCAAGTACGCTTAGGGATAATTTTCCATTTGTTGCAAGATTAAACTCAAATGGCTTTTTAGATAACACATTTGGAACCAATGGTGTATTATTTTTAAGTAATACTCAAACAATCAACGATTTTACAATTCAATCAAATGGTAAAATTCTAATTATTGGAAATTCGTTTAATGGTGTAAACTATGATTTTCAAATACGAAGATTAAATTCAAATGGAAGTTTGGATTTAGGTTTTGGAAATTCAGGAATAGTAAACTCAGATTTTGGAAACCATGAATATTCCAAATCGGTTGTCCAACTTCTTGATGGAAAGATAATTGTTGGTGGAAACTCAAGTCCAAATACCATTAATTTAGCCTCATATAATATAGATGGAACGCTTAATACAGATTTCGATTTTGATGGAAAAAAAAGTATTGACAATATCCAATTTGGAAGTAATGGTTTATATTCGATTTCATTCCAAACTGACGGAAAAATTGTTGGGGTTTGCGAAAACTTAACTGTTTTTAGAATTAATCCCAATGGCGATTTAGATACTAATTTAGATTTAGATGGAATCAAACAAATTTTAATTCCAAATATCCAATATCAACCCAAAGCAGCAGAAATTACTGTTCAGTATGACAATAAAATTATTATCATTGGGAAGTATTGGAATCAGAAAATTGGAGTTTTTAGACTTAATTATGATGGAAATTTTGATTCAAGTTTTGATTCAGATGGGATACAAGAAATAAATTTAAATATAACTATAACCAATAATTTTGTTAGAGGAACTTCCGTAAAAATACAATCTGATGGAAAAATCTTATTAGCAGGAAATGGGTATAAAGATTTTGCACTGGTTCGTCTCCACGGCATAAATAATTTCACCTCAAACCAAGGCAAAATATACACCCAATTCAATACAAATAATGACGTAGCCAATGCCATAGCTATGCGACCAGGAGGAAAACCGATTGTGGTAGGCAATGTTACAAATGCCGTAAGCCCAACAAGTGGAACTGATTTTGGCATAGTTGCCTACAATGCCAACGGCGGTCTTGACTATACCTTTGGTTCAAATGGTTTTGCCAGTACTTCATTCGATGCCGATGACAGAGCTAATGCAATAGCCGTACAAACCAACGGCAAAATATTGGTAGCAGGAAAAGCAGCCAATGGTTCAAATTATGACTTGGTAATTGTCAGGTACAATACCGACGGCACACTTGATAATACTTTCGGTATTGCGGGAATTGCTACCTTAGAAATAGATGATTTTGACACCGAAGCTACGTCAATTGCCTTACAAAGTGATGGGAAAATAGTGGTTACAGGGCTTTCGCACGACCAATTTAATGACGGGTTTTACGCAATCTTATCTCGTTTCAATGCCAATGGTTTTCTTGATAATACTTTTGGCACAAATGGAGTCGTAAATTTACCCGCAGGAAATGGTTATGTAGGAAAGTCAGTGGCGATTCAAAATGACGGCAAAATAGTAGTTGCTTGTGCAAGCCAAAGTAGCGTAGGTAATTTTGTGGTTATGAGATGCAATGCCAATGGAAGTGCTGATAATACCTTTGATACCGATGGAAAAGTGATTACAAATGTTGGTACGGATAATAGTTTTGCCAAATCGCTTGTTTTGCAGTCAGACGGCAAAATTGTGGTTTGTGGTGCTGCCAAAGAAAATAGTCAAGATGTATTTGCTATGCTACGATACACTACCAATGGAAGTTTGGATAATAGTTTTGATGCCGACGGAATCGTATTGACAAATTTTAGCCCAATCCATGCCACAGCCAATGCCGTAGCCATTCAGCACGATGGAAAAATATTTCTGACAGGCAACACTACTATTACTACAAATGCAGATATTGTACTGGCAAGATATTCTTTCGATGGCGTTTTAGACGCAAGTTTTAATTATTCAGGAAAATTCTTTTTGCCTTTTGGTTATGGCAATGAAGGTATAAATGCCATTATTTCAGATGCTAATGGCGTTGCATATTTGGCAGGTTTTTATCATAATGGACACGATAATGACTTTGCAATAGTCAAAATGGTTGATTGTATGCAATATATTGATGTAACATTAGAAAACCCCAGCAATAACTATCCAAATTCATTATTGCCTAATCCAGTTTACGGGAAATCAATAAATGCCTCAAACTTCATAAATGCCACCTCCAATGTAACTTACAAAACCAATAGTAGCGTTATTTTAAACCCTGGTTTTCAAGCAAATATTGGAAGTGTTTTTAAAACTGAAACAGGAGGGTGTGCATATTAATTCGTTCATAATCAGTTATTTATCAAAAATAAAAAACATAAATTCATCATGAAAAAATCAATTATCTCAATTCTTATCTTAGGGCTTGCTCTCAATTTTGGTTGTTTGGCTCAATCTCCCGTTGGTTTTCCTGATGGAATTATTGTGGGAACGGGCGTAAATATTCCTGCGGGAAGCTTTTATAAAATGGCAGTTGGGGGTGGAATTATCACGGAGAAAGTGCGTGTAGCAACGAATGGAACGCCGTTTTGGGCAGATTTTGTGTTTGAGCCAAGTTATGAACTTCGCCCACTTTCGGAGCTTGCCCAATACATAAAACTGCATAAACATCTTCCCGATATTCCTTCAACCGCCGAAGTTACCAAAAACGGAATTGACTTGGCAGAAACACAGGCTCTGTTACTCCAAAAAATAGAAGAATTAACACTTTATGTGATTGAACAAAATAAAAAGATTGAACAACTGGAGAGGAAAATGAGGAAAATTTCTCGAAAAAAATTAGTAAAATAATTGATGGATTGTTTCACTAATCCTTAGATTCTAATCACTATTTACCCCAAATCTGTAAAATCAAAATTATCTTCGCCCACATTCTTTTTGAGCGTATCAAGAATCTTTTGAACATTATCGTAAGGTCCTGAAAAGTAGTGTGGTCTGCCGTCCATTCCGAATTCAAATTCTATCAATTCTACGTCTTCTGTATCTTCTTCCAAGAAAAATTTAGTCATGCTAAAATCGCTATCAGGCTTGAAACCCAAGTCTTCGGCGTAGGCAATTCCGCCGTAAACCCAGTTGTGGATGGTTGCGTAGGTACATTCTTGCATTGTGCCTACACCATACGAAAATTCTTCAAGCAAATCCTCTAAACCATCCATTGAGAGGTCGATTTTGAACGTGGTACTTTTGAGTCCCAGACAATATTTATCAAGCATATAACTACCAAAAGCAAAGTTTCCATTGGGTAGTCGTCTGATGAGAATCATCGTGATCAAACCTGCCTCTTCGCTAATTAAACACTTGTAAATCGGGCATTTACGTCCATTTTTAACGATATAGTTTTTGCCGAATACTTCTTTGATGGCAAGTTTTGAGCTTTTTGCTCATGTGGGAAGGAGGTTTATTTTTTTGCAAAAATAAGGAAAGTTGAAGAAAGTTTTCTTGAGAGAAAATTTTGATAGAGAACTACAAATTAGGTGCAAAAAGAAAGTCATTAATAGTCCAATGAGATTGTTCTCCCTTTAAAATCAAAGAATCTCTATTTTGCCTAATGGTTGATGCTACAAGAAAGTTTTTACTATAAGTATTATCTATTTCTTCATTATGTTTTTCTTTCATTTTCGAGAAAGAATCCCTAACATTTTCACCCTTTAAAAAATGTTTCATTCCTTCGTTTGCACATTCTGCAAATATCTGTTGATATGTTGTGATTATGTAAACATCTGATTTATATCCAATAAAAACTCTTGCCCCCTTATCTACTAAATTAATGCCTAATTCAATTCCAGAAGAGCAAGAAAAGGTATAGAAAAATGAATCTTGAAAAGGTAATAAATTGCTATTATTACTGAGGTATTCTTCATCAGAAATTAATGAATGCTTTGTTCCATGAGAATAAGCAATGAAAAGAAAGGGTATTTTTTCATACTTTAATAATTCTAAATCCATGTAAGCTGAATTAAGAATCCTACCAGTTATTTTAACGATTCCATGTTGCCCATCATTAAAATATTGTGAAATATCGGAAGCACAGTAATCGAAATATTCTCCTAATGTGTGGTTATCTTTATCGTAAGCTAATATAATTTTAATCATTTA
>JANPGQ010000651.1:0-2112 GCA_031423975.1 Cytophagales bacterium
AAAAGTTGGTCAATACGGGATTTCTTACCCTGGTTTCTACACAACAGCGGGTATTCTTAGTGGACACCCAGCTTTGAAAGCCTCTTCACCGCAAGCACCCGTTTCAGATTTTTTCTTTGAGGATTTTCATCACAACGGAGCATTGACAATGGGTTACGGGCTGACTTACCCTGTTTTTGGCAAGCAACACCCAAAACCAATGACTGAATCGTGGTACGATAACGATTATCCCAAAATAAATACTTTAGACGGTTTTGATTGGTATAAATCTATGACTCCTTTAAAGAATTTTACCAAAGTTTATGGCGATAATTTCTTTTGGAAAGAAATGATTGAACATCCTAATTATGATGAATTTTGGCAAAAACGTAGTATCATTCCACACCTAAAAAACATCAAAAATCCCCCTGCCGTGATGGTAGTGGGCGGTTGGTTTGATGCCGAGGATATAACAGGACCTTTGGCAACGTACAAAACCATCGAAAAAAACAACAGTAATAACTATAATACTATCGTGATGGGACCATTTGGTCATGGCGATTGGGCGAGAGAAAATGGGCATCATTTTCATTCTAATATTTATTTTGGGGACAGTATTTCAACCTATTTTCAGAAAAATATGGAGTTAAAATTCTTCAAGCATTTTTTGAAAGAAACGGGTGATGGAAAATCGGGTTTACCAGAAGCCTATTTATTTGATACAGGTAAAAAAGAATGGCGTGAATTTGCGGAATATCCTTCTAAAAATGCCAAAAAGATGGATTTCTACTTAAGTCCCAACGGAAAATTAGTGGATGGTAAAGTGGCTATGGGCTTTTCAGAATACGTTTCAGACCCAGCCAAACCAGTACCATATACCGAAGACCCAAAGCAAATTTTAGGTTTTTCGCCTCGTAGATATATGAGTGAAGACCAACGTTTTGCGGGTCGAAGAACTGATGTTTTGACTTTTGAAACCGATGTTTTAACAGAAGATATGACCTTGGGCGGTGAAATTAAAGCAAATCTAAAAATCTCCACCACAGGAACGGATGCGGATTTTTTTGTGAAACTCATTGACGTTTACCCTGGCAATGAAAAGAATTCACCTTATACACCTGCACATATTACGCTGGGCGGTTATCAGCAAATGGTGCGTAGTGAAGTGATGCGTTCTCGTTTCAGAAATTCATTCGTAAAACCAGAACCCTTGAAAGCCAATCAAATAACGGATATCAATTTTCGTTTGCAAGACGTATTGCATACCTTCAAAAAAGGGCATAAAATTATGATTCAAGTGCAATCAACGGCTTTTCCATTGTTTGATATTAACCCACAGAAATACGTGGAAAATATCTATAAAGCCAATGAATCAGATTTTATCAAGGCTACCCAAAAGGTTTATGGCAGTAGTAAAATTGTCATAGAGGTTTTGAATTAGTTAATTAATTAATTCGCCGAAGTTTTAAAAATCTCAGCGGCTTAAAACAATTTTAATTGTGATTTTAACTTCCCGAAGGTTTTTTTACTTTCGGGAAGTTCCCCGAAGAATTATAAATCAACCGCCATTCCTTCCATGAAATTACTCCTTATTTTCTTATTAAAATTTTCTTTACAGCAAACCCAAACCGCTGATTCATTGAAGGTTATCGCTGCAACGGAGGTAATCCAAAAGAAAATTGATAGTTTGGTAAATTCTCCATTCCTTCAAAATGGCTTTGTGGGTGTAAGTATTCGTGCTGTGAAAAGTCAAAAAAATGTGGTTGAATATAATGCTCAAAAAAGTCTTGCTCCTGCTTCTACCATGAAGTTAATTTCCTCGGCAACGGCATTTTTGGCTTTGGGAGAAAATTATACTTTTCCCACAACGCTCGAATACAGCGGACAAATTAAAGATTCCGTTCTGATAGGTAATGTTATCATTAAAGGCTCAGGAGACCCCTCTTTGGGAAGTTGGCGATTCAAGAATTATCCTGATTATAAGCAACTTACAGACCTTTGGGCTAAGAAAATCAAAGATTTGGGCATCAAGGAAATCAAAGGTAGAATCTTCGGAGATGGCAGTTTTATGAATGAAAATGTAGTGCCTGATACTTGGACTTGGGGCGATATGGGCAACTATTACGGTGCTGG
>JANPGQ010000652.1:0-4789 GCA_031423975.1 Cytophagales bacterium
TAAAACGTGCCGTTCGAGCGGGCGTAACCACGATTGAACACGGAACATTTTTGGATGATGAGGGAATTGAATTAATGAAAAAACACGGCACATACCTCGTAGCAACGATTATTGCAGGGAAAACTGTAGCAGATTCTGCCAAAGTACCTGGCTATTATCATCCATTAGTTGTACCAAAAGCCTTAGAAGTTGGTCCTCTTATTCAAGCAACATTTGCTAAAGCCTACAAAGCGGGAGTAAAAATTGCCTTCGGAACGGATTCTGGCGTGTCGGTGCATGGTAACAATGCTTATGAGTTTCAATACATGACCGAGGCGGGTATGCCAGCCATGGAAGCCATCAAAGCCGCCACCATTATTCCTGCCGAAATTATTGGCGTTGCCAAAGATTTAGGGACAATTGAAACAGGTAAAATTGCCGATATTATTGCCACAGACGGCAATCCTTTGCAAGACATCAAAGTCATGCGAAAAGTGTCTTTTGTAATGAAGGATGGGGTAGTTTATAAGTAGTTTCGATGTTTGTAATTCGATGTTCGGTTTTCGTGATTTTTTTCACTTTTCCGAACATCGAAAACCGAACATCAAAACAACTATTTCATACTCACCAAAGTAACTCCTGCCCCTCCCCTATCTGCATTTTCGTCTTGGGTTTTGGCTACTTGTTTGTATCCTCTAAGATGCTGACGAATTAGGGTTCTCAAAATCCCATCACCTTTGCCGTGAACGATTCTCAATTCATCATAGCCTACCATAATGGCATCGTTCATAAATTTATCAACTTCCACCAACGCCTCTTCGCCTCGCATTCCTCGCAAATCAAGGTTGAAAGAGAAATTTTGCATCTTTTCATTCAAATCTAAACCTCCCGTTTTGGCTTTGCCACTGCTGTTTTTTTGCTTAAATTCTTTGCGGGAGATTTTTTCTAAACGGTTCAGTTTGATGGTTGTTTTCAAATCCCCCATCGCAATTTCAGCATCTTTTCCTCGTAAACTCAACACCTCACCAAATGCCTCTTGCCCTTTAATTCTGACCAACGAACCCACGGTAATTTCTCCTAAAATAACCTGAATTTCATCTTTTTTATCTGGTACTTTTTCTTCTTTAAGTGGTTTTTGAACCGTAGTTTTTTCAATGACCAAACCACCTTCAAAATCCTGTAAATCTTGTCTAATCTCTTTAGTTGCCAACTTTTCAGCCCCTTGTTCTCGAATCTCTTTAATGGTAGATTCTATCTTTTGATTAGTATTCTTAATCAACTCCTTGGCTTGCAATTTAGCCGTATTCAGAATGGTCTTCTTTTCATTATCCAAGAACGTTTTCAGCGAATTATAATGCTCTAATAATTGGTCAAGTTTACGTTGTTTGGTAGCATTTTCTACATTTTTATCAAAGAAAACCTTCTTCTCTATTTCTAATTCCTTAATCAATTTCTCGAAGCTAACTTGCTCATTTCCAACCTTTTGTTTAGCTTTGTCAATGATTGCTTTGGGCAAACCAATTTTATAAGCAATCTCAATGGCAAATGAACTTCCAGGTTTTCCAATTTCTAATTCATAGAGTGGTTCAAGGTGTTCAGCATCGTATCGCATCGCTCCATTTACCAGTCCTGCGGTTCTATCGGCAAAGGTTTTTAGGTTTGTATAATGCGTATTGATTGCTCCGTAAGCTCCCGATTTATTGAGATCTTCCAAAATACTTTCGGCAATGGCACCGCCCAAACTCGGTTCTGTTCCCGTGCCAAATTCATCAATCAAAAAGAGCGTTTTTCTATCCGAATTTTGCAGAAAAAACTTCATATTTGTCAAATGTGAAGAATACGTACTGAGGTCATTTTCAAGGCTTTGTTCATCACCAATATCAATGAAAATATTACGAAACATCCCAATCGTAGAATGTTCAGCCATCGGCACCAACAGCCCACACTGATACATATATTGCAGGATTCCGAGGGTTTTCAAGGTGATAGATTTCCCCCCAGCGTTTGGTCCTGACACTAACAAAACTCTATTTTCGGTATTTAATGAAATCGTTAATGATTTTACCGTCTTACCTTGTTTTTTGAAGGAAAGAAACAAAAGTGGGTGAACGGCATTTTTCCAATCAACTACCTGACTATTAAGACTTAACGGAGCAATTCCATTGATTTCAATCGCTAATTTCGCCTTTGCTCTGATAAAATCTATTATGCCCAAAAATGTATAAGCCTTCCGTAATACAGGTACGTGAGGACGCATTTTGTCGGTCAATTCCATTAAAATTCTGATAATTTCTCGCCTTTCGGAAGACTCCAATTCTCGGATTTCGTTGTTAGCTTCTAAGACTTCGGTGGGTTCTAAAAATACCGTTTTTCCAGAATCCGATTCGTCATGGACAAAGCCTTTTATCTTTCTTTTGTGTTCGGCAGCGATTGGAATAACCATTCTACCACCACGAATCGTTAAGGAGAAATCATCTGAAATCCAGCCATTTGAACGGGCATTTCTCAGAATTCCATCCAACTTTTTCCTTAAATCAAATTCTTGATGCTGCATCCGTTTGCGAATGGCTTGCAATTCGGGACTGGCATTATCTTTTAGCTTGCCTCTGTCGTCGATTATTTTGTCAAATGAGTCTAACAGATTACGAATTGCCAACAAAGGATTTATAACTTGGGGTGAATTAGCTCCATCATCTCTATTAGGTCTTTCCGCAAAAGCACTTCCCACCAATTCTCTCAATTGAGGATATTCTTCGGGTTCTTTGTTATCAAAAAAACGGAGACATTCCTGAATCGTTCGGAGGGAAAGTTTTACGTTAAAAAATTCTTCTTCGGTCAGAAATGCTCCTTCAATGGCAGCTTTTGACAATTGATAATTGACATCTAAAAAATTTTGAGATGGTAAAGCCTGTGGTTCAAATTGTAGAATGTCCTTCATTTCAGCAACCTGCCGAATCATCTTCTGCACTAAATCATAATTATCCGAAAAACGAACCTTTTCTACAAAGGCACGTCCCAATGGACTGATACACATACCATTAAGTAATTCACGAATACGGTCGAAACCTAATTTGTTTTCTATATTTTGGGGGTAAAGCATTTTTGGGTAACTGAGTGATTTGGTGATTTGGTGACTGAGTGAAATTCTCGTCTGATTATTAAGGATAAACTATTCATCCTTAATTTAAAACTGTTTATCTAACAACAAAGTTCTTAAATAAGTGGACACCCAAACTGTTTCTTTAAATCGAAATAATTCCGTTTTCATCCGCTAATAATTCTTGCACTTCCACAACTGCATCTTTATTCAAACGTCCGTAGAGGTGTGGAAATTCAATACCGATTCCGAATAAGTCTTCAAAAACCAGGGTTGAAGTCAATTTTGAGGCATCAATATGAAGCAAAAAGATTTGTTGAACACCTTTGAAAAAATTGATCAATGTGCCATTCACTTGTTCACGAGTGGAAAAATGGATAAATTGTTCTTCTTTTAACGTTTCAGATTCGTAATAATCTTTGTCGGCAAAGGTTTCCCACCATGCTGGCGAAACTAAATGATAAACGATTGATGGATTCATACTTTTATTGGCAAAATTATGTTGTTAATAAATATCGGTTTAATTTATTTATTTCAAAATATAAATGTACGAAATCATTATCATAGGCGGCGGTTTGGCAGGTTTGGTCAGCGGTATTCAGTTGGTAAAAGCTGGCAGGAAAGTATTGGTTATTGAAAAGAAAAATTATCCATTTCACCGTGTCTGTGGTGAATATATTTCCAATGAAACACGTCCATTTTTAACTTCTCTTGGCGTAGATTTTAATGAATTAGGCGTTAAGGAAATTACTCAATTTCAATTTACTTCTCCATCAGGCAGAATTTTAGAAACCGATTTAGACTTAGGCGGATTTGGTATTAGTCGGTATAAATTAGATGAATATTTGTTTCGCATAGCCCAAGAGAATGGCGTTGATTTTTTATTAGAAAAATCCGTTGAAAGTGTTGATTATCAAGAAGATAAAATGATTATCAAAACGCAAGACCAAACCTTTGAAAGCCGTTTTGTAATTGGTTCTTTTGGTAAACGAACCAAATTAGATGCTACTTTAAAAAGAGATTTTTTCACGAAAAGAAGCCCTTACATTGGTGTAAAATATCATATCAAAACTGATTTTTCACAAAATTTAATTGCTCTTCATAATTTCAAAGATGGCTATTGTGGTATCTCCGCCATTGAAGATGATAAATATTGTTTGTGCTATCTGACTACCCGTGAAAACCTCCGCCAACACGGCACGATTGCGGAAATGGAAAAACAAATTCTTTGGAAAAATCCACATTTGAAGAAAATATTTACCGAATCAGAATTTTTGTATGACAAGCCCGAAGTAATCAACGAAATTTCTTTTGCTCCCAAAACATCCGTAGAAAACCATATCTTGATGGCAGGTGATTCGGCAGGACTCATTACACCTCTCTGCGGGAACGGCATGGCAATGGCAATTCATGGAGCGAAACTATTGACACAAAGCATTTTAGAAAATTATAATGATAGAAATTTAGTAGAAAAAAAACATCAACAATCATGGAATCAGCATTTCAGACAACGCCTTTGGGTGGGGCGAAATGTACAAAGGCTTTTCGGCAATGAAGTAGTTTCCGAGATTGCATTGAGTAGTTTAAAATTAGTTAAACCTGCATTGAGAGCAATTATCAAGGCAACGCATGGAGAGGTATTTTAATTGACAGTTGATAATTGATAATTGATTAGTTATTTTTCAGAGTAAACATTATCAACTATCAATTTTT
>JANPGQ010000653.1:0-5969 GCA_031423975.1 Cytophagales bacterium
TTTTTCAATGGAAGTAAGAATGTATGAAGAAATAGAAACGATTTCGATGGAAAGATAAATCATCAATAGATTTACCGACATTGTCATCAAACAAAGCCCCAAAATCATGCTGATAAGTAAGACGTAAAATTCGCCCACAAAGTTTTTTTGCGTAACGTATATATGTCCAAGCACAAAAATGGTGGTAATCAGAATCAAGAATTTGAAGGTAATGGCTTTGGAATCAAGTATCAACATCCTGCCAAAAAGAAAGGTATCGTTGGTGTTATAAAATTGTTTAACGGTGAGATTGACGGAAATCAAAATAATTATCACCGTCATAATCATCAAAAAATGATTAGCCTGCAACGAGTCGTTCACAATTTGATGTTTCTTTTTTAAATCTTGATGTAAGAATAAATCTATCAATATAAGCCCTAAAAATGAGGTTGAAAGCAGTAGCTCGGGCAATAATAACCCTAAGTTTTGGAGTATTTGCGAGAGTTGCTCAGAGAGGTTTAAAAAATTTGTCATTTTTTTTCTGCATAAGTTTACATCATTCTACTTTTATTAGTATTTTTGAGTTTAAATCAAGATTCTATAAACTAAATGATGAAACGTGCTTTATATTGGTTATTCCAACTTTTTTGCTGGTCTTTTATTGCTTTTACTGCCCTACAATACAGTCCGCTGGAAGATAATAATTTTTCTGGGAGAATCACCTTTTTTACTGCATACCTATTTGGAGGGTTAATTTTTGGATATATCTACACAGTCATTGTGGAAAGTATGAATCCAGATGAAATTACCACTTTTCAATTTTTATCCTATCCCACATTGGGTGCTTTTGGCATTGGTATTATTTTTACTATACTTGACTATACCTTAGGAGGATTATCTACCAACGAACCTTTGTTGGATTTTATCATGTTGTTTTTTGAAAATGTTTGGCTCATTTTACCTTGTTTCTTCTTTTATCATCTCTATCGTTTTACTACCATTTATCAAGATGGAAAACAAAGAACACTCAAAGCTGAAAACCAATTGCAAATATCAGAATTAGAAAATCTCAAAAAACAATTAAATCCACATTTCTTATTCAATGCTTTGAATAGCATTAAGGCTCTTACGATTTCAGACGGTAAACAAGCCCGTGAATCCATCATACAACTATCTGATTTACTGCGACTTTCGCTCAATTTGGGCGAGCAACAACGGGCAACTTTGGGCGAGGAACTTAAATTAGCACAAAACTATTTAGCCCTCGAAAAACTCCGTTTTGACAATCGACTCGTATATGAATTTAATATAGAACCTGATTTAGACAATGTTCTGATTATGCCGATGTCGCTGAATACGCTATTAGAAAATGCGGTAAAACACGGAATCGGACAGTTGAAATTAGGAGGTAAAATTATTACTTCTGCCTCTACCAATCAAGGAGTTGTTACGATTCAAGTTGAGAATACTGGTACTTATGACCCAAAACCTAAGAGTAATCAAGGTGGAATTGGTCTTGAAAATCTTCATAAACGTTTAGCGTTACAATATGGCGAAAGGGCTTCTTTTACCATTGTAAATGAAAATAAAATAGTAAAAGCAGTGATTAAAATGCCATTTTAAAATAACTTCACTAATTCCGCCAACGAAAGCCCTGTTACACCAAAAATCAAATTTGGAAATATCCCAAAAACGAAGGCTAAAATGGCTAAGGGATAGAGCATAATTTTCTCCCGTAAGGTCAAATCCTGTAAAGTTTCTTCGTATTGTCTTACCCAAAATTTACCGAAAAACATTCGTTGTAAAGTCCAAAGGAAATAACCCGCTCCCAATACCAATCCAAAGGCGGCTAAACCCGTTAACAACTTGGGAATCAAGGGACTATTGAAACTTCCCATCAAAGTAAAAATCTCACCAATGAAGCCCGAAAAGGCTGGCAAACCCAAAGAAGCAAAGAACGCCACGGCAATCATGGCGGTATATTTTGGCATCACAGCCGCCAAGCCTTGATAACTGTCGATTCGTCTGTCGTGAGTACGGTCGTAGAGAACCCCAACCAACAAAAACAACATTGCCGAAAGAATCCCGTGCGAAAACATTTGATACACTGCACCATTCAGCCCCTCGCTCGTGAGTGAGCCAATGCCCACCAACACAAAGCCCATGTGCGATACTGACGAATAAGCAATCATTTTTTTTAAGTCGTTCATTGCCAGAGCGTTGAATGCTCCGTAAAGAATTGACAACACGCCAAAACCTACAATCCATACAGCATATTGATGAGCAATTTCTGGAAAAATCGGAAAAGCAATTCTTAGAAAACCGTAACCCCCAATCTTTAATAATATTCCTGCCAAAACTACCGAAACGGGCGTTGGAGCTTCCACGTGGGCATCGGGCAACCATGTATGTACGGGTACGGCTGGGAGTTTTACTCCAAAGCCAATCATCAATAAAATAAAGGATAAAGCCCGCATAGAAAATCCCCCAATCTGAGATTCTGAAAAGACATTTAACCACGAACCTTGAATATAATTGCCTTGGTCGGGCATAAAACGAAGGTCGAAAGTATGGACAATTTGTTGTGAAGGCAATTCGCCCTCTGCCAATAAACTTTGGATTTGTGAGATGATTTGGGGCGTAATATCTGCCGAAGAATTTATCAAACCCATTTGCACTGCTGTCTCCACTGGGTCAACCACTGACAGGTAAAGACCAATCATCACGATAAGGATAAAAATTGAGCCTACGAGCGTGTAGAGGAAGAATTTGATAGAAGCATATTCTCGACGTGGTCCTCCCCAAAGCCCAATCAGGAAGTACATGGGCAAGAGCATAAACTCAAAAAAGAGGTAGAAAAGGAACATATCCAACGCCAAAAAACAGCCAATGATTGACCCAGAGAGTAATAAATACAAAGAGAAATAGCCTCTTTTTTTCTCCGTAATTTCAAAAGAAGAAATAGCCCCGACAAACATTACAATGCCCGTTAGCAATACCATCGGCATACTGATTCCGTCCACACCCAAGAGGTAATCAATTGAGCCAACGCCTAAGTTGCCAAGCGGTAGTGTTATCCAATCTCTTTTTTCAAGAAACTGATAATCAGCTATTTGAGTATTGAAACGATAATATAAATAAGCACAAAGGAGTAATTCTACGCCCGTGATAATAAGCGTAACCCAACGAAAGTAAGGTGCAAATCGCTCAGGCGTAAAAGCCATAAGCAAAGACGCAACGATGGGGATAAATATGAGTAATGATAAAATGGGCATTTTGTCAACGTTGAATGAGCGACGGAATGTATGTTTTCATTCAGATTTTGCTCTCTATAAATTCTATTATTTCGTTTTTATCTATCTTAATTCCTATAATTTCTAACCTACTTATCGTCTCTATGTGGTTGTAAAGGCTACTAATAATAATAATCCAATCAATCCCAAAAATGCCAACGCCACGTACAATTGCACTTTTCCGCCTTGGGTAGAGCGAGTAATTCTACCGATTAACCCAGCCGAATAAGCAGTGCCATTGGGAATTCCGTCAATGATTTTGGCATCGAACCAACCAATAAATTTGGCGATAATTACTTGTAAATCAGCTAAGAAATTGACCAAAGCATCCAATAGTTTTTGGTCAAAAATCTGTAAATAGACAGATAATTTCAGGATTGGATTTACGAATATTTTTTGGTAAAAATTATCGAAAGTTGGAATTTGAAATGTAAATATTCTGTGACGGGTTAAATATCCTGCCGTGATTCCGATTAAGGCAAATAAGGTTGAAATGATGCCTATTAAATAGTTTTCTTCAAAATCTCTTCCAATAAAATCACCAAACCAACCATGTTCTATACTCAATGGATTTAAGCTAAAAACAAATCCAGTAGAAAGGATAGCCAATATTCCAATCGGTAATTTCATTTTCCAAGAACCTTCGTGAATAGATTTCAAATCAACTTTTTCATTTCTAAATTCTCCAAAAAATATCATCCAAATTTGGCGAGTCATGTAGAAAGCGGTTAAAATTATTCCCAACAAGATTGAGCAACTAATAATTACAGAAAATATATTTGTGCCTTCTCCGTGATTAGAAGGAAACCATCCATTCAAAATCGCATCTTTCGATAAAAACCCAGAAAATAAAGGCAAACCCATCAAAGCCATTGAGCAAACTAAATAACAGATAAAAGTAAAAGGCATTTTCTTTCTTAATCCGCCCATTAAACGCATATCTTGAGTATCAAAATCTTCGCCTGCATGATGTAAAGCGTGAATTATTGCCCCTGCACAAAGAAATAATCCTGCTTTAAAAAAGGCGTGGGTTAATAAATGAAAATTAGAAGCCTCTGAACCTAATCCAACCACCATTAAACCCAATTGAGAAACAGTTGAATATGCTAAAGTCTTTTTTATGTCCGTTTGAAAAATAGCATAAATCGAACCTAAAAGCATAGTTATCATTCCAATTCCTGCAACAATTACAAAAGCTAATAAACCATCAAATATTGGAAAGACTCGAATCAATAAATAAATTCCTGCCACCACCATCGTAGCGGCGTGTATAAGAGCCGACACAGGCGTGGGTCCTTCCATCGCATCAGGTAACCACGTATGCAAAGGAAATTGGGCAGATTTAGCAATTGTTCCGCAAAAAAGTAGAAGGCAGTAAACCGTTGGTAAATTAATTGTATGGTCGAATGTCGTTAAATCTACGGAATGATTGTTATAAAAATATACCGCAAAAATCCCTATCAGAAAGCCCACATCGCCAATTCTATTCATCAAAAATGCTTTTTTGGAGGCTTGAACGGCTTCGGGTTTTTTATACCAAAAACCAATTAGGAGATAAGAACTTAGTCCTACTAATTCCCAAAAGCCGTACATCACGAAGAGATTATCCGTCAAAACTATCCCCAACATCGAAAACACAAAGAGACTCAAAAACCCAAAATAACGGTATAAATCTGGGTCATTTTCCATGTATTCGAGCGAGAAAATTTCGACCAAAAGGGCAATGAAATTCACTAAAACCAACATCATTAAAGTCAGCGAATCAAAGAGAAACCCAAATTGATAGACTTTGTCGTTGAGCATAAACCAATTGAATGTCAGATGATTATGAGGATTATGAAGATTTTGAAGGAGAAAATAAACGGAAAAGGCAAGGTTCAAGCCCGTGAAACCAACCGTGATCCAACCAGCTAAAGTATTATGTTGCCTACCCAAAAACATGGGTACAACAAAGCCAATGAGCGGAGTAAATAATATGAACCAAATTAGTGGCATTTATAAATTGTGGATTTTTGATTTACAACTTCGGATTAGTTGAATTCCAATTCTTAGTGTATTAACTGAACTACCTTTTTCCAAAAATAATCCCTCAAACACAAGGATATTTCTTTTAAAAGTTCAATTTTTGTGTAAAGATACGTTTCAAAATTGAGTTTTGAAGTAGATATGAGCCATGAGTTGCGAGTAATGAGGCATATTTTATAAAAAAATATTAGTCCCGAATTTCTAAATCTTGATAAAACCTAACCCCAAAAATATGGAAAATGCCAGAACTGCCAATTATTCTCGAACCACCATCACGTTATTGATGATACCATCTTATGCCAATTTTGGTGGAAAGTTTCACGGAGGGATTTTATTATCTTTGATGGATAAAGTGGCGTATGCTTGTGCCACTAAACACGCTGGTACTTACGTGGTTACGGTATCGGTAGATAATGTAGAATTTAAACAACCCGTGGAAGTTGGCGAGTTGGTTTCTCTTCATGCTTCGGTCAATTATGTGGGGAATAGTTCCTTGATTGTGGGCATAAAAGTAGTGGCTGAAAACATCAAAACCGCCACCGTAAAGCATACAAATACGTCCTATTTCACGATGGTAGCCAAAGATGATGACGGAAAACTCGCCAAAGTACCCGAATTGATTCTGGAAAATGATGAGGACATTCGTAGGTTTTTGGAAGCTATAAAACGCAA
>JANPGQ010000654.1:0-3498 GCA_031423975.1 Cytophagales bacterium
AATAAATATCGGATAAAAAAACTGGATACACATACTTGCGCACCTACATAAAAAAACTGTGCAGATACTCCCCAAATCAGGTGCTTATGTCGCCAAATACGGGTATCTCCTGATGATAATTCTATATCATGTTCGTGGTCTGTAATTTCGGGTAAATGACTTTTGTATAATAAAAAAGCCACTGCCAAAACCACTAATCCAATGATAAGATAGGGGATTTTTACGGCGGCGGCTTCGTTATCGAGGTAGGTATTTAATTGCTCGGCAGACATGGTGGCTTCTTGTGCAGCTGTTAAAGTTTTTCCCGATAAAATAAACATTCCACCCAACAAAGGGGCAATCGTGGCGGCTAATCCATTGAAAGATTGAGCAAAATTGATACGCTGAGAAGCATCTTTAGGGTCGCCCAAAACGGTAATGTACGGATTGGCGGCTGTCTCCAGAAAAGTTAGTCCGCTGGCAATCACAAATAATGCCAACAAGAAAAATTCAAAAACCCGCATATTAGCGGCGGGAATGAATAAAAATGCACCAATGGCAAAGATGAATAATCCGCCAATGATACCTGCCTTATACCCATATTTTTTCATGACTAATCCCGCAGGAATCGCCATCACGAAATAAGCCACAAAAAAAGCAGAGTCGATGAGAGCAGACTGAAAGTCTGTCAGACGACAGGCTTTTTTGAGGTGTGGAATCAAAATTGGGTTGAGATTATGAGCAAAACCCCAAAGAAAAAATAAGATGGTTACTAAAATAAAAGGAATTAGGTATTTGTTTTTCATGATGGATTGAGCATAAATAATGATTAAGTTTTAAAATGTATATTTCAAAAAGTAAATATTGCTCAATTCTACTTATAAACTTGCCAGTCTAATTTGGTTTAATATTTATTGTTTAATATTTTTTCAATTTGCTCGCTTGCTTTCATCATCTGCACCAGACTTGCGTTGGCGACTGGCTTTTACTTTCTGATTACCAAATATATAGTTCATATTCAACATTACTATACGGGTGTCTAATTGCAAGCGGCTATTTTGATAGCTATTTACTCCGTTTATTACGCTGATTACTACAGGGGTGAAAAAGATATTTTGAAGGCTTAATTTTAGCTTAATTTTCTGATTTACAACCTTTTGAAGACCCGTATCTAAATTGCTCAACCAAGGAATTTCTTCAATGGTATTGATTCTTGGGCTGTTTACCCAACCGTTTAATTCAGCCGTCCAGCCATGTCCGAGGGTGAGGCCGTTGCTGAAATTTAAGCGACCCGAAAAGTTTTTAGTATTATAATTTTTGCCTTCATATACAAACTGAAACTGGTTGTATAAACCCAAAAGCGAAGTTTGTATTTGCCATGCTTTTGAAACGGTAATGGGCATTCCAAGCGTAAGAATGTAACTTTGGGCATCCCCCAAATTTTGGGATTGTCGAATTACTTTATTGCCATCTGTTACATTGTTTATTGCCAAAACCCAATCGCTAATAAAATTGCTTGCTAATGAACAAAAGAAGCCACTTTTGTGTGCATATCGTAGTTCGAGAGCGTGCGTATATTGTGGACGAAGGTCTATATTGCCTTGTGAAATAGCGTATAAATCAACAAAACCACGAGCAGGATTTAGGTTTTGATAATTGGGGCGGTCGATGCGATAACTGTAAGAAAAAATAAGATTTTCTTTCTCAGAAATGGGTTTTGATAAAAATAAGGACGGAAACCAATTGAGATAATCACGGGTTTTTATTTGACTCGGAACCGTCAAAGTACTTTCCGAATGCGTATGCTCTACCCGCAATCCTGCTTGTAGTTCTATCTTTTTGAGTTTTCCAGAAAAACTAAAATATCCTGCATTTACTTGTTCATCATATTCAAAATGACTGGATAAGTTAGGGTCGATAGCGGTTTTGTTTTTTTCTCCGCTACTCAATTTTACATCATTGACAGACAGCACCTTAGCGTGTTTAAAGCCTGTTTCAATCTTCCATATTTTGGAAATAGGGACGCTATAATCCGCTTTTATAGTCAGGAAATCAATGTTGGAATTTGTGGCATTGATAAGTTGTGCAAGAGGCGGAATAGCCCCATTTTCCAAAATCAAAGCATTGGTATTCAAGTCATTATTATTATCTCTTTTGAAATGTCCAATATCCAAATCAGCCGATAATTGGGCTTTATTTTTGAAATTATGCTGAAAATTTAGGTTGCCCAATTGGTTTTGAGAAGTAACCGTAAATGTTTTCTGGGTTGAAGTTTGAAAATAAATCGGTTCAGTAGGTAATCTTCTTGTCTCAAAATCAGCATGGCCTTTTTCGTCATGATTCGTCCAAAAGCCAGTCCAGACGATACCAACGGTCGTATTTTTAGTAAGCGAATAATCCATTCCCGCTTTGGCATTCTGCCCCAAATCGTCCATGATTAAATGCGTTTTTTGGTTCACATAATTACGAAGGTCACCATCGGGTTGATATCGTTCAAGGGTTAAATCCCAAAAATTACCGCCTTTGTTTAGGCTATAATTGCCAAAAATATTGAGTTTTTCGCTTCGGTGATTGAGTTGCAAACTGCTTCGGGTACGGTAATGTTGCCCCGTGCCAACACCCAAAGTTAATAGTCCATTTGTCCCTAAATTTACGTTCTTTTTCAACCGAATATTGATAATTCCAGCGTTTCCAGCGGCATCATAGCGGGCGGAGGGGTTGGTGATGATTTCTATTTTATCAATATTATCACTCGATATTGACCGTAACATTCCTACCAAATCTGGACCTGATAAATATGACAGTTTCCCATCAATCTGAACCGCTACGCCATCTTTTCCTTTCAATTCAATTTGTTCTCGCTGAAAATCAACCGTGATGCCAGGGGCTTTGGTTAGCACTTCGAGGGCGGTACTGCCACTGCCTACAATACTATTGGCTACGTTTACCACCATGCGGTCTATTTGTTGCTCAATAAATGGGCGTTTGGTGGTTACTTGTACTTCTTTTAGTTGGGTAGCCATTTCAAAAAGTAGTATTTTGGGTAACTGCAAGTCTTCATTTTTAACGTCAAAAACCTGCGTGTATTTTTTCAAAAAACCAACCGAGAATGCTCTGATGATATATTTTACCGTACTGATTTTTTCAAAATTAAATTCCCCTTGCTCATTGGTGGCGGTGGCTTTCACAAGGGATGAGTCTGTTTTCAAAACAGCTACTGACGCAAAAGGCAATGCTTTTTCCAAAGAATCTTGAACAGTTCCTTTGAGGTTTATTTGGGCATTTAGTGCTGGACTAAATGCCCATAAAATAGGGATGAGGATTAATGTTTTCATTGTTTTATTATGTTTTAGGTTTTTAATTTGAACGGACATCTCTACTATTTTCCGTTGATTCTTGATTTTTTCTGACATTTAACAATCTTCCTTCTGCTTTTCTAATATCTGGGTAATCAAGGCATCTACATTCAGATTCGCTCTCATGGTTTCGTGAATTCCAAAATGTCTAAAACCTGAACCT
>JANPGQ010000655.1:0-2996 GCA_031423975.1 Cytophagales bacterium
CTCGGAAATTAATCTGAGGGCTTTTTTTAGCGACTAACCGCACGCCTAAAATTATATAATAGTCTCTCTATCAGTCGCATATCTTGGGTGATTATTTCGGCGGTGGCTTTCATACCGTTTCGATAAGTTATTTGTTTGTTGTAATTGGTTTTCAGACCGTTAGGGAAAATAATCTTTGCCATATACGTTTCTTGCTGAGGATTTGGAATCAATGAAATCATACTGATTTGCCCTTTCACCGCTCCAAATTCTTGAAAAGGATAACTGTTAAATTTTATCAAAACGGTTTGTCCTTCTTTTACTTTTCCGAAATTTTCTTGCGGAATTTGGATTGTACCTAACACTTCTTCGTGATTGGATGAAATATTAAAAAGCTCTTGATTAATTGCCACTTGCATTTTCTCTTGAATAAGACTTGAAAATGAGAGAATCCCATCCGCCGGAGCCGTCAATACATATCGCTGTTTCCAAGCATACAAGGCACTTTTGAAGGTATTTTTGGCTTGTTGGTAAAGATTTTCTTGCTCTGAAATGGTTTTCTCCAAATCCATTAATTCTTTGGTTTTGGCAGTTTGGGCGGTGGAATTATTGATTAAGGAAGATTCTAAATTTTTCAACGGTAATTTCTTGGCTATAAATTTACTCTCTTCTCTTTTCAGTTCAAGCGGGGCAATTACTTTCTGTTCCGCTAATTTCTTTTGAACTATATATTCGTTTTCAGAGATTTTAAAATCTTCTTGCTGAATAACCCTTTGCTCTTCTAAGTTGGTAGCAAGTCGCTGTAAATCAGTTAAATCCTTTTGTAATAACGTTTTTCTTTTATCGTAAAAGCCTTGTTGTTTAAAGGCAAAATACTGGGTTTGTGCTTGGTCGAAAATTTGGTAAGCGGGTTGAAGTTCTCCTAAATTTCCAGAGGATTTTCCTAATTTTTCAACTTCCAAAACGGCTTGATAATCTGCCGTGGATTCTATGTAACCTAATACTTTTCCTTTTGTAACTTTCTGATTATCAACTACTAATAGTTTCATCAACTTCCCATCTGTACGGGCGAGAATGGGCTTGGGTGCATCAATGGACGTGAGTTTGAGCGGGGCTACGACTATCTCAGGATAATGAATGATGTATGACAATCCCAACAAAGTTAAGACAATAAAAAACACTACCGAAATCCCCCAACGGATTAACCATGAGGGGATTCGTTCTAAAAAATCTCTGACTGATTCACTATATATTTCTACGTCTTCAACCGTTTCCATTAATTGCCGAGGTCTAATTGATTTTTGACTAAATTGAAATAATATCCTTTGCTTTCCACCAAAGATTGATGCGTTCCGATTTCGGCAATTTGCCCTTTGTGTAAAACCACAATCTGGTCAGCATTTTTAACCGTACTTAGCCTATGAGCCACCACAACAACGGTTCTATTCTGAAAAAAATCATCTAAATTCTTCATAATCACCGCCTCATTATTGGCATCCAAGGCACTGGTGGCTTCATCAAAAAACAGATATTCAGGGTTTTTATAAACCGCCCGTGCAATCAAGATTCTTTGCTTTTGTCCACCGCTCAAACCCATGCCACTTGCTCCTATGCGAGTATTTAGCCCCATTGGTAACGATTCTATAAACTCACCGATGTTGGCAATTCTGATGGCTTCACGGAGTTTGTCTTTATTGACCATGCCGTCTGGGTCAGATTCTGAGATATTCCTTGCAATGGAATCCGAGAAAATATAACCCTCCTGCATCACTACGCCGCATTGACTACGCCAAAAATTATAACTGATATTGTTTAAGCCCGAATTACCAATTTGGATTTTACCTGTTTGAGGCTCATGGAATTTCAATAACAACTTCAATAAAGTAGTTTTTCCACTACCACTTGCCCCCACGATGGCGGTTATTTTACCCGCAGGAATGTGCAGATTGATAATTTCCAATACATTTTCAGAAGCACTACTGCCATACCGAAAACTCAAATTATTCAAAATACTAATACTTTTATCAGCGGGTAATTCATGGATTAAATGAGCCTCTGCAGTTTCCTCTTCGGGTTTTTGATGAATTTCTGAAAGCCTATCCAAACTCAATTTAGCATCCTGAAAACCCCTACTAAACGTCATAAAATTATTGATAGGAACATTCATTTGACCAATAATATACTGAACCGAAAGCATCGTACCCAAAGAAATTTGCCCATCAATGACTGATTTAGCAGCAATAAAACTAATAATGATATTTTTGACTTCATTGATAAAGCTACCGCCTACGTTTTGGGTTTGAGTCAAAGATAAACCTTGAATAGAAAGTTTAAAAAGCCTTGCTTGGATAGCTTCCCATTCCCATCTACGGCGACGTTCTGAACCATTCAATTTTATTTCCTGCATTCCATTAATTAGCTGAATTGAACTACTCTGATTTCCAGAGGCTTGGTCGAAGTACTGATAGTCAATTTTTGCCCTTTTTTTCATAAATAGTTGTATCCAGACAATGTAAAATATCGTTCCTCCCAAGAAAACAAGAAATAAAGGAACATTATAATAACATAAAATAGAACTAAAAATGATAAGATTCACTCCTGAAAAAAGTATATCTA
Organism: Cytophagales bacterium; assembly: GCA_031423975.1. GTDB lineage: Bacteria > Bacteroidota > Bacteroidia > Cytophagales > Spirosomataceae > Arcicella. The sequence goes on from JANPGQ010000655.1 coordinate 2,596, forward strand.
AGGTACTTGCCGATAAGAAATTCTGAATACGATTGTGGTCTTGAATCCGTTGGAGAATATCCCCAATATTTTTAGCTTCAAAAAAGGAAATAGGTAAACGCATCAATTTTATCAGAAAGTCTGACAACATTCTTAGATTAATACGATTGGTGATATGAAGAATTATCCAACTTCTTATCACGTTCACGCTCATTTGCGATACGAAAAGAACCAACTGAGCAATTAGAACCAGATAAACAAAGTTTAGATTTTGCGTATTGATACCATTATCTACAACAGCCTGCGTAAGAAAAGGCATCATTAATTGCAATCCACTACCGACCAACAACCCCAAAAACAATTGAAAAAAATAACGCTTGTACCCTCTGAAATATCGAAACAAAAATCCCCATTACAAAGAC
>JANPGQ010000656.1:0-11625 GCA_031423975.1 Cytophagales bacterium
AGCCCATCAATACACCCGATACCGTAACACCCGCCAATAAACCTCCTAAAACTTCGGGTCCCATCGTGAAACCGATCAAAACTGGGGTAATCAAGGCAATGGCACCAGGCAAAATCATTTGTTTGATAGAAGCCTCCGTTGAAATAGCCACACATTTTTCATATTCTGGTTCAGCTTTGTATTCCATAATTCCTGGAATTTCACGAAACTGACGACGTACCTCGTTTACCATTTCCATAGCCGCTTTACCAACTGCTGAAATACATAAAGCACTGAAAATAAATGGAATCATCCCTCCTACAAATAAACCTGCCAATACGTCAGCCTTGTAAATATCAATCGCTTTAATACCAGCAATACCCACAAAAGCAGCAAAAAGTGCCAAAGAAGTCAATGCCGCTGAAGCAATGGCAAAACCTTTACCCGTAGCTGCCGTCGTGTTACCTACTGCATCTAAATTATCAGTACGCTCACGAACTTCTGGAGGTAATTGAGACATTTCAGCAATACCACCAGCGTTATCAGCTATTGGTCCAAAAGCATCAATTGCCAACTGCATAGCCGTAGTAGCCATCATACCTGCAGCAGCAATAGAAACGCCGTAAAGACCAGCAAATTTATATGAAAGTATAATACCTGCCGCTAAAACCAAAATTGGTAAAACCGTTGATTCCATACCCACTGCCAAACCACCAATAATGTTTGTAGCGTGTCCTGTGCCTGATTTTTCGATAATTGATAATACAGGACGTTTGCCCATTGCGGTATAATATTCCGTAATAATTGACATCAAAGCACCCACTACCAGACCAACTACAATTGCCAAGAACACACCATTTGACGTAAAAGCGAACCCACGTAAATTAAGATTTTCTGGCAATAAATATTTTACTAAAAAATATGAAGTAATAAAAGTGATAATTACAGAAGCCCAGTTGCCTAAATTCAGCGCCGCTTGAACAGATGAATTTTCGTTTTTGATTCTTACTAAAAATGTAGAAACCAAAGAAGCCAACAATCCAACGCCTGCAATCATCATCGGTAACAACACAGGAGAATAACCGTTGAAATTATCAGTAACACTGATTTCCTGACCCAAAACCATAGTAGCTAAAATTGTAGCCACGTAAGAACCGAACAAATCTGCTCCCATACCTGCTACGTCACCTACGTTATCACCTACGTTATCTGCAATGGTTGCAGGATTACGAACATCGTCTTCTGGAATTCCAGCCTCTACTTTACCCACTAAATCCGCTCCAACATCGGCAGCTTTTGTGTAAATACCTCCACCCACACGAGCAAAAAGAGCAATTGATTCAGCTCCTAACGAGAAACCAGCCAATACTTCGATGGCTTTTTTCATTTCGTCAGAAGTTAAAGGCAAATCCTTGGCGAAGTAATTGTAGAAAATAATGAATAAGCCACCAAGACCTAAAACTGCCAAACCTGCAACCCCCATACCCATTACAGAACCTCCTGTAAAAGAAACTTCAAGAGCTTTTGCCAATGATGTACGAGCTGCCTGAGCTGTACGAACGTTTGCTTTAGTAGCAACCACCATTCCGATATAACCCGCCAAAGCTGAAAGAAATGCCCCGATTAAAAAGGCAACGGCAATTAATGGCGAAGAGTGAATTGGGTTTTCGGCAGAGCCTTCATTTGAACCCAAAAAGAATAATAAAATAGCGGTAGGAATAGCAAAATAAGCTAATACTTTCCATTCTGCCTTCAAAAATGCAATCGCACCATCGGCAATATAGCCAGAGAGTTTTTGCATATTTGCATCACCTGCGGGTTGCTTTGATACCCAAGAGAAACGCCAAGCTGTGTACAGCAATCCGATTATTCCAAAGACTGGAACGTAGTAAATAATGTTATTCATTAGTTATTATTAAGGGTTTGTTTTGCTTAGAATTTTGGTTTAATAAGTTGGTAATCCTAAACGGTTGATTAAAAATTGTTAAAAGCAAAGATTTCTCCAATACTACAAAGATACGTTTTTTGAAAGGTTTTATGAAAGCTATCAAGGAACAAAATTGAATTAATCCTATTAAATTCTTGATTTTTCGATGATTTTCTTGAAAAAGTAAAAATCAGAACAATTAATTTTAAGTTTATTTTCAGTGAATTAGAGAAAAAATATGAAAATTTTAGTTTGATTTAGGGAAATTTGGGATAAGATTTGATTGAAAGTAGCAATTCTCAACAAACAATTGGGGAATTCAAGAACCGTATTGGGGAAGGTTTTATGGATTAACAAACGTTAATGTTTGTTAATGTTCAATCTGGTACGATAGTTTTAGCGTTTATTTTATAGAATTCAAAATCAAATTTTGGTATTGTGTTCTTTTAATTTTTCATCTATCAAATATTTATTGCCTTTGATAGATTCACTAAAACTAATAAAATCATGAAAAAGATAACCATTATCCTTGCAGCAACAACATTAATGTATGCTTGCAACGAGACATCAAAGAAAAACTCTCAGGATGTTGCTCAAGTTCAGAATGTTGAACAAATAAAGAAAATGACAATAGATTCAATGCGTTTGCAGGAACAAATAAAAGATACCAAACAATCAGTGATTGATTCTATGAACAATGTGGCTAAAGTTGAAAAGGCTAAAATCTTTACATTGGATTCTTTGCAGGCAACTAAAAAGGAAACGCAAGTTGTGACTAAACATACTCATCAAACAGTTAACAAGGCTAACGATATGGTGGCTTACAAAGACAATTCTGAAACTACAACAACTACTACATCATCAACGCCAGCGAAGGTTTACAAGAAAAAAAGAAAGATTAGTAGAACTGTTGAAGGGGCTTTGATTGGGGCAGGAGTTGGTGCAATTTCAGGAGCGATTATTGATAAAAATCATCGTGGACAAGGTGCTTTGTGGGGTGGAGTAATTGGTGCAGGTGTAGGAGCAGGTACTGGAGCAGTATTGGACAAAAAAGCTAAAAAGAAAGAAATGTACTGGTAGATTAAAGTAAATATGAGTTATGAAATGTTTTACAATTAAAACATTTCATAACTCATAATCAAATCTAAAAATTAAATTAAATATTTCCAATCGGGAAACTCAATCCTAAAGTAATAGCAAAAGCATTGTTAGTGATATTTACTTTGGGAGCTTGTGTTGCATCTGTTAGTCCCACACCATAGCGAACATCGAAATTCAACCATGTTTTATCCATTACGGCATAATTGAATCCTGCCCCAAAAGTTAATCCTAATTCTGTACTTTTATAATATAAGTTATTAGGATTCAAATCATTACCATCTTTATTCTTAGCGTTCATTAAAAAATTAATGTGTGGACCAGCAAAGAATTTTGGTCTGAACGAACCTTGAGTGTTTCCACCCGCCAAATAATAAGTAGCCAAAATAGGCACTTGAATATAGTTCAATTTTATCGTTTCAACAGGCGTTGTCAATTTTGCACCAAGTCCGTTATAAACAACTTGTACGCCAAGTCCGAACCAATTTTTACTACTATAATTAAAAAATGCTCCCGCCAATAACCCTGCTTTTGAAGAAGAATTTTCTAAGTTATTGAGAGAAGAAATATTAAGCCCAGCCATCGGACCAAATGATAAATTTTGAGCGTTACCTAAACGGCTCATCAAGAAAAAGGTTGTTACCAGTAAAAGTGATTTAATTTTCATGTTTGTAATTGTTTTAATTATTATTGACAAATTGTCAAACAATCCAAGCAAAAAAATATGCCATTCAATTTGGGGAATAATGGGGAATGGTTTAATATATTTACAATAAAAATGCCCTTAAAATTTAATTTAAGAGCATTTTTACTTTAAATAATAAAATATTAAAAATTAAATTCTTTTGTGAAAACGAATGGCTCGTTTTCACATTTCATCTTCATTATTATTGACATTTTGTGGCAGCAAGATCCGCTTTGTATTGAGCCCTTTGTGCGGTAGTTAAGCCGGGGCAACTATCAACATACTTTGTTACGGCGGCCACGTATGATTCGCAATTTGCTTTTGTTGGACTATTACTAAAAGTAGATGCCGCATTAGAAACCAAAGTTGCATTGGCACTACAAGCATCAGCCGAAACAACAGCTTCATCTTTTTTACAACTATAAGACAAAAGAAGACTGATGGCTACCACAAAGACCGATAGTTTAGGGAAGTTTTTCATAACGTTGGATTTTAAAGGTTTAAGGTTTTTTATCCTTACAAAGTTCTAAAAATAAGCGTTTTGAATATATCCCATTTATTAATCCATTAGTGCCAATTAATAAGTTACATCAGTTTTTCGGGTAAATTATTCCTTTTGAGGATAGCAGTGTGTTCTTCATCAACGAAACAATCGTCATGGGCCCAACGCCTTTCGGTACAGGCGTAATGTAGGAGCATTTAGGAGCAACTTCGTCAAATTTAACATCTCCTTTTAGAGCAAATCCTGATTTTTTGGTTGAATCTTCTACCCTTGTCAAACCCACATCAATCACTACTGCACCTTCTTTAATATAATCAGCTGTAATAAATTCTGGACGACCCAAAGCAGCAATGACAATATCTGCCGAAGCACACATTTCAGCTAAATTCTTCGTTTTAGAGTGGGTCAAAGTAACCGTACAATTCCCCACTTTATGATTTCTTTGCATCAAAATTGACATGGGTAATCCCACAATCTGACTACGGCCAACTACAACACAATGCTTTCCTGAAGTTTCAATATTGTATCTTTCCAACAAATCTAAAATACCTTGGGGAGTTGCAGAAATATAAGCAGGAAGTCCTTTTGCCATTCGCCCTATATTGATAGGATGAAAACCATCCACATCTTTACGAAAATCAATAGTTTCCATCACTTTATCAGGATTAATATGGTCTGGAAGTGGCAATTGCACGATTAAACCATCCATATCATCATTATCATTAACCTTCTGAACTTCTGCCAAAAGTTCTGATTCTGAAATACTGGGGTCGAAGCGTAGAAGAGTAGAATTGAAACCTAATTCTTGGCAAGATTTTACTTTATTGGCTACATAAGTTTCAGAGGCTCCATTATTTCCTACTAAAATGGCAACTAAATGGGGCGTTTTTTCCCCTTTTGCTTTCATTTCAGCAACTTCAATGGCTATTTCTTTCTTAATTTCATCGGCTGTTGCCTTACCGTCTATAATTTGCATGGTCTTTCTTGGGAAAAATTAAGGTGCAAAATTACGGCTTTATCTCAACGATTCAATTACTTTTTTCACATAATCAATCGTAAAGTCAATTTCTTCCTCCGTAGTATATTTCCCTAAACTGAAACGAATAGAGGAATATGCCAAATTATCTTCAACTCCAATCGCCTTCAATACATGCGAAGGCTCAACTGAGGCAGAAGTACAAGCAGAACCACTTGAAACTGCAATATCTCGAAAGGAATCCAATAGTTTTTCTCCATCAACTCCACCAAAAGTAATATTGGTCAGATTGGGTAAACGATTTTCTATTGAACCATTAACTTTTGTGTCAGAAATATTTTGTAAAATTCCATTTTCTAACTTATCCCTTAACCTCATAACTTCCTGATAATCAACATTTTTTACAATTTCACAAGCCTCTCCAAAACCCACAATACCAGTAACATTCAAAGTACCCGAACGATACCCTCTTTCATGTCTTCCACCATCCATTTGAGCAATCATTCGGGAGGCTTTAGACTTCTTATTTAGGTACAAAGCCCCAATTCCCTTTGGAGCGTAAAGTTTATGCCCCGAAAAACTTAGTAAATCAATATTATCCTTAATAACATCAACCTTAATTTTTCCAACCGCTTGAGTAGCATCCGTATGAAATAAAATATCATGTTTCCTTGCCAATTTTCCTATTGCTTGAATGGGTTGAATTATACCAATTTCATTGTTGGCGTACATTACAGAAATCAAAAAAGTATCGGGGCGAATAGTATTTTCAATTTGTTCAATGCTGACAAATCCAGTGAAATCTGGTTTAAGGTAAGTAATTTCACAACCTTTTTTTTCTAAATATAAACAAACATCTAATACCGCTTTATGTTCGGTTTGAACACTAATTATGTGTTTTTTTTCGGGATAAAACAACTCGAATAAGCCTTTGATTGCTAAGTTATTAGATTCCGTTGCACCACTCGTAAAAACAATTTCTTTTGCCTGGCAATTTAATAAATTCGCTACTTGTTCTCTGGCAGTTTCTACAGATTCTTGGGCAGTCCAACCGTATAAATGCGAGCGAGAAGTAGCATTGCCAAAGTTTTCAGAAAAGTAGGGCAACATTTTTTCTAAAACTCGTTTATCAACGGGCGTTGTAGCATTATAGTCAAGATAAATTGGGAATTTCATTTTCAAATTTAAAACAAAAAATGGGATAAACTTTCGCTTACCCCATTTTTCAAATATTTGTTACCGCAAAGAAATTACTTTCCTCCAAACAAGCCACTAAGCATACCACCGATACCGCCACTGCCTTGTTGTTGTCCACCACCCATGAATTTACCTGCAATATTCATCACATCACTCATATCAACTTTACCATCAGCCATAACGCCCATAATATCGCTCATATTGAAAGCAGAGTTAGCAGGGTCATTAGTTTGCTGAATCATTGAACCCATAACGCTTGGCAAAATCTGAGAAACGATACCTGCAGCAGCACCGTTACCCATACCAAATTTTTGCATCAAACCGCTAATGGCTTGTTGTGCAATACCAGCCACGATTGGATTAGACATTAATCCCGAACCACTTGTTCCAGATTGTCCGCCCAATAGTCCTGCTAAACCAGCCAAACCAGCTCCACCACCTTGTGCTTGCTGTTGCATTCCGCCTGTGATAGCACCCAATATAGTTTGCATTGCCGAGTCGTTATGCTCATTCGGAATGGCAGGATTATTTACGATTGCTTCTTGTGAATGGTCTTGAATCAGACCCATTAATTGTTCTAACATGGTTTTTTCCGTTGAGAATGGTTTTTTTTCAATTTTGATACAATTATAGATAGAATTTTCTAATTTCAAGGAATTTTTATCATTTATTTCTAATTGTGTACTTATGACAATCAATATACCCACTGGGTCACTCGAAAATAATATAATTTCCATAAAAGAACAGATTGAGACATTAACTGCCGATTTGATGTATCCTTCAGAATCAGATGAGAAAATAGAATATTTTGAAATGGAATTTTCTACTACGCAAAAACTATCAACGGCAGATTTTAGGATGTTTAATGGCATTAAACCTGAAACGGTTATTACTGAACTTTCTTTTGATGATTTTTTTAAACCACTCATTAAAATTGAAGATTGGTTTGGAGACGAAGAAAAAAAATGGGCTCAATATAGTCTGAAATTAAAAAATCTACTTTCAGAGAAAGCCAAAGATTTTCAAATTTTTAAAGTTGGGACGGTTGAAATAGAAGTTTTCCTTTTTGGAAAAGCGGAGGAATGTAAATGGGTGGGGTTGAAAACGAAAGTTATTGAAACCTAAAAGTAGCACAGGCTTTAGCCTGTATTCATAGTATTTAATAACAGGCTAAAGCCTGTGCTACAATAAGTACAAAAAAGAGCGATTCGATTGAACCGCTCTAAATTTTCTATTTTACTTTCGCTACTACTGCTTTGAATGCCTCTGGGTGATTCATTGCTAAGTCAGCTAATACTTTTCTATTTAACTCGATACCGTTTGCATGAACTTTACCCATCAATGCTGAGTAAGATAATCCTTCCTGACGAGCGGCAGCGTTGATACGCTGAATCCACAACGAGCGGAAATCTCTTTTCTTAACTTTACGGTCACGGTAAGCATATTGAAGACCTTTTTCAATCTTGTTTTTGGCTACCGTCCAAACGTTTTTACCTCTACCATAAAAACCTTTGGCTAATTTAAGCACTTTTTTACGTCTTGCTCTTGACGCTACGTGATTGACGCTACGTGGCATAATTTTGTTTGTTTTTTGAAATTTGGCGGTTAAATTTTAACACTTAATGAGCCAATTTTCTGGTTGAACAATAACTGAATCAGTTAGCAGTAATTAGTAATCAGTTATCAGAAAAATAGAATTTACATTTTATTTTAAAACTGTTTACTTTTAATTGTTCACTGTTTTTTACATTACTAACATTAACGTAACTCTGTCCATATCGGCAGATGATACTAAACCTGCGTGAACAAGATTACGCTTACGTTTTGTTGATTTTTTAGTAAGAATATGGCTGTGATAAGCGTGCTTACGCTTGATTTTGCCAGTTCCTGTAACCTTAAAGCGTTTTTTCGCTCCAGATTTGGTCTTGATTTTTGGCATTCTGTTAAACGTTTAATTGTGAAAAATACTAAATTTTTGTAAAATAGAGTGCAAAGATACGGAAAATATTACAAATACTCTTCAAAACGTTCGTAAAGCTCTGAAATATAACCTTTATTACCATTCGGATTTTTGAGGCTTTTCGTAAATTCATACCAATAACCATCACCCACGGAGAGGAATTTACCAATTGATTTAGGTTCATTTTTACTGGCTTTATCGGTAATAAATTCGCCTACAAAGACATTAGTTACTATATCACTGGCTTCTTCCCAAATTAAGCTTCGGCTTCGTTTTTGGTCTTCAACGATAGTGTGGCATTCAACGGTACGGTCTGTATAATGTAGAATTAACTCTAATTCAGAAAACATATTTCTTTGTTCTATCTTCCTAAAAATCAGCTTGAAAGGCATTTCTTTACCATAGGTTTCATAAGCCGCCTGCATTAATTCTTGCAGGAGGAATTCCCATCTATCTTGATTTTTAGGATTACCATACACTTTGCCATCAATTGCTAATTCAAAGAAATTTTGCTCTTCATTCAAGGCTTTTTGGTTAGGTTTTTCTGGCGTATGCGAAAGAAGTTCAAAGACGGGTTTTTTCCATGCGTTTGAAATTTCACCTGCCCATGCCAAATCTTCTTCACCCGTGAATCCTTCTTCTAAAATTTCTTCGTCTGTAAGTTCATCACGATACGTATAAGCAATGTCGAAAAGAGTATTAATGGCATTTTCTTCAAAATCCATCGTCAAAATCACTTGATGCGAAAACGGAGGAGGCATAATATCCGCCGTCTCAAACTTGATTTGTATTTGTTTAATGTTGTTGGTTTGCATAATTCTTGAATTTCTCTACAAATTTAACCTTTTAATCGTTGCCTTTTTGTCAATTTTCCCCGTAGGTGTTTCTGAAAAGTTTTTTATAGTAAAAATCTGTTTGGGAATTTCATATTTTGTCAATCTTTCTTTTGCCTCAAATAGTATCTTTTCATCTACTAAATATTCGGTTTCTACCACTAAAATCAACTTTTGCCCTAAGTTTAAATCCTCTATTCCGAAAGTGAAAAACCTTTTATCAGAAATTATTTCCTCAAATATTTTCTCCACCTTTTCCAATTGAATTTTTACTCCTCCACTGTTGATAATATTGTCAAATCTGCCAATAAGTTTAAACTCATGCTCGTTTATAATTTCTACGATGTCATTAGTTTGTACCAACTCATTATTGCTGGCATCGGCAATAATATTTAAGCAATTTCTTGCATCTATTCCGATTTTTACTCTTTCTAAAACCTGAAAATTGTCGCTTCTATTTACTCCATTCAATCGCCTGATAGCAATATGGGAAACCGTTTCAGTCATGCCATACGTACTATAAACAGGGACTGTCAATTGTTGAATCTGTCTTACTAAAACCTCATTTACAGCCGCTCCGCCTACAATTATGGCTTTCATTTTATTCAAAACTTTAATTTGATTTTCGTTTTCGAGAATTTTTTGTAATTGTAAAGGCACAAAAGCAGCGAAGTCAAATCCTTGATTCTCAAGATTTTCTAAAGGATTGCTATTGGGTTGGATGATGGTCAATTCTAAACCCAAAACCATTCCCCTAACCAACATCATAATACCCGCTATATATTCTACATTCAAGCAAACCAAGGCTCTATCATTAGGCAGTAAATTAAAAATTTTACCCGTTAATCTTGCACTTGCTTCCATCTGAAAACGAGTCAAAATGATTGGTTTGGGTTCACCCGTTGAGCCAGAGGTTTTAAGTATAAATTCTTGCTGACCTGTTAGCCATTTTTCACAAAAGTCAAAAACTTTTTGTTCGTACTCAGAATTGGGAAGCGGGAGGGCTTTGAAATTGTCGATTTGCATAATTTTATCCATAAAAAAACACTCAAAGAAAACACCAAATTTGGTATTTTCCATGAGTGTTCAGGCATAAATGGGCTATTTAGGCTATTTTTAAAATATTTGTTTTAGAATCAAAAGTCGTTTTATATGATTTTAACGCCGCAGTTGCTGGTTCTTTCTTAACACTTCCATCAGCATTGAATTGAGAACCATGATTTGAACAATTAAAAATATTAGTATCTGCCACATAATCAACCGTTGTACCTTGGTGCGTACAGGCTTTTGCCAAGGCTAAAAAATCACCAGTTTTAGTTCTTGCCACGATAATATCTCCCGAAATAAGGGCTTTGCCATTAGTAGCAAGGTCAGAGAAGTTTTTATCAGTAATATCCAAGGTGAAGTCTATTGTTCCTTTGGCAATGGAATTATTTCCAGTCAATCCGCTAACTGTTGTGGTGTTTCCACCAGTTGTAGGAGTGGTTGGAGTGGTTGGGGTGGTTACTGCTGGGGTAGGGTCGCTTGCTTTCGAGCATCCCGACATACAGTTTTGCAAAATAATTGCCCCTACACTTATTCCTACTAAGTTTAAAAATTCTTTACGTTCCATTTTCAGAGTTTTAGTTTGTTGATAAAGTATAATTCATCATTTCATCTTAACCCACATACGCATACAATGTTCAGAAGGTTGCGAGGTAATGAATATTTTTTAGTAGTTTTTATAAACATTGAGCCTTTTTGCAGGTTTATTTTAATAGATAACTTAGATATTTAAACCAAAATTGTACAAATCTATTCATTATTGATGGTTTAAATTCAATATAAATCTCTAAAAAATAGTTTATTTAACTGTTTTTTGAAATGAAAGCAATTATTTTATCTTAAATAATTAAATTTGCAGGATAAAATATGTTTTAGTTCATGAATCAACAAAATTATGTCAGACGATAAATTTTTAAATCCCATTAATAAGGATAAAGTTGCTGAAAATCCAGGACTTCTCCCCTACGCTCATACTGCTGGTGGTGCCGTTATCAGACCCGAAGATATGGGTAAAGTCAAAGGGCGTTCCGTTACGGCAATGCGGCAACAGACTGACAGACAGATGAATCAGTTGTACGAACAGATGGAGGTATTGGCTCGTCAGGCAAAATTATTAGCACAACGCAAAGAGATTTCTGAAAGAATTTATGATGCAGCTATGGGTTTTGAACCAATCATTAACGAAACTTATTACATGTATGAAAAAGATACTGGCAAGGATTTATTATCTTTGGTGGCTCCAAACGAATGGGGACGCTCTTTCAAATACAGCAGATTCTTAGCAAAATGTCTCCTCTTGGCAGACCATACTTGGGATGTGGAGTATAATGAAGAAGCGTATAATTAGTGAACAGTTATCAGATTTTTGCCCCGTGGTTGGTGTCTCCACCAAACACACTTGAGTAAGCAATGTTGATTTGTAT
>JANPGQ010000657.1:0-2042 GCA_031423975.1 Cytophagales bacterium
AATTTCATCGGCACTTGCCATGTACATTCCCTCACGGAAGCCAATTTTACCCACGGGAATATTCGGAGCCACGTGCTGACCTAACATTTTACTGGGCGTTGGGTTCAACAAAGCACCTTCCGCAATCATAACAGACGCACCTCCTGGGGCTTTTTCCTCGGCAGGTTGGAAAACCAATTTCACCGTTCCCTCAAATTCGCTGCGTAAATTATATAAAATTTTAGAAACACCCAACAACGAAGCCGTATGAACATCGTGTCCGCAAGCGTGCATAACTCCTTGATTAAGAGATTTGTACGGCACATCATTCGCCTCCACGATTGGCAAAGCATCCATATCCGCCCGTAAAGCCACCACTTTTGAAGATGGATTTCGCCCTTCAATCGTTGCTACCAAACCCGTATTGGCGATGGACGTTGGCGTAATCCCAATTTCTTTCAGACGTTCGGCAACGTATTTCTGCGTATTGTATTCCTGATACGACAACTCAGGATTTTGATGTAAATGTCTGCGGTTAGCCACAAATTCGCCTGCATGGGCTTGGGCTAATTTTTTTATTTTTTTTTTCATTTATTGGTTAAAGTAACACATTCAATGTTACTAAAAGTCAGAATATTTGAAGTGTATAAAGATTTTCTACTTTACTTATTTTGCCATTGTCTGTGTCTCCACAGACAACACGATAGCATCATTAAGTAAAATAATATTTTGGGTTTAATTTATTTTAAAATGGTTGTCTGTGGAGACACAGAAAACGGCAAGACTATTGCATTTTTCCTAAAATCCTATCAACAACTTTATTTTCAAACCCTTCTTTTTTAAAATCAGTAAGACTATTTTTAATGATCTCGTATTTGGATTTATCTTCATAAAATAATTTATTTACCGATTGTAAAAAGTAGTTTTCGTATTTTTCAATATTAAGTATCCGAATTAATGATGTTTGTAGAAATTCTTTCCCATTTGGAACAAACGCATCTGAGTTTAATAAAATTTCATCTATATACTTGATAATATTGATAATACTATCGCTATCGTTATAAAAATAACCCTCTATGTACTCTCTCCACATATCATAAATTATGGATGTATTTCCAAAAGGACTTTCATCAATTAATACTGAACATAATTTTCTGAATGTAGTCGAATCTCTACTCTCATATATTTTTTCAAATAGATTCTGATATTCTTCTATATTCTCCTCAGCTACATCTCTAATCTCATAAAGCCGTGTATAAAGTTGATCGTTCATATCGTTTTTTTTGAAATACTCATGAAAAAATGGGTGTTTCTTATTTCATAAAGATATTACATTAAGCCATAGCAAATCCCGAAATTTCCCTCATATAAGGTGCATGAAAACCCAAAACAAGGTCTTCTTTCGGAACGCCAGCATCTAATAATAATTGAGCTACGGGTATATCCGTAATGTCATGTTGTACCCAAATTTTATCGTTTCGTATATCAAAATGAAAAACGCAGTAATGCACTCTCCTACGGTTTTCAAATCCTAACCGCACTAATTGATAGCTATCTCTGAGCGTATCCACAATTATCTCATTTTCTACGTCTGGGAGATTGGCTGGCGTTATTTTAGCGTATTTTTCTAAAATATTTGTGATGATATTACGGTAATTTTCTATTTTATCCATTTTACAACAGTGTTTAAGTCTGGATTAACAACAATAATTTTCATGTTTATTTCTTTGATAACCATCTGAGGAAAAGGCAGTTCAAAAACCTCTTCATACACGTTATCGGTTATGCCCACGTACAAAATTCTTTCGGGTTCTTTTGTTTTCAAGGCAATTCGATAATCAATAAATTGTCCTACGGCTAAGTGAAAATCATAGACCTTTGAAAGACCTGCAAATGTTTTGACTTCAATCGCTATTTTCTCGCCTTCTCTTTCGGCAGCTACCAAATTTTCAGCCCCTAAATCTATTTCCATTTCAAAACCTCCCACTTTCACAGGATATGGGTCATGGGTTATATTCCAACCATCGTTAATGAGGGCGTTTTTTACAATATTGTGGATTAGG
>JANPGQ010000658.1:0-2213 GCA_031423975.1 Cytophagales bacterium
TAATTGGTTAAAAGATTCAGAAGTAAATAATGATTTGAAAGATAGATTTAGATTAATTTTTGCAAATCCACCCTTATTGAAAGAGAATGAGATTTCTGAAATTGATTTGTTTGAATATTCAGAGTTTTTTGTAACACTTGACAGTCAAAAATACAGAGTATATGGTTTAGGAGTTGCGTACATAAAAGATACTTTGGCTGTAAGTTTTCAAGGGCATCAATTTTGGAATTGCTCTAATATAGAATTGTTACATAATCATCTTGATAAAAACGGAAATGAGCAAATTACAAATAGGGAAATTTTGCATTTCACAAATGAAAAACATTTAGAGAATCATAAATTATGGTTTGAAACTAAGCAAAGAAACTTGTTAAATCAAAGTGCTGAACTTTGGGTAAAAAGGTTAGATTTTTTTCCAAACTTAATCTTATGTGCAGAAGTTGAAAAGCAATTAAGGCAAATGGGCTTTTCAAAACATTTCGACCAGATTATAGAACGTCTAAGGATACTAAATGATTTTGTTTCTAAATGGAATAAGGGTGAATTCAACTATGATGAAGTAAACAATACTACAAGTTTACGAATTTCACCTGAGAGTGATCAAACTATGAGAAAGTACGGAAATGAGAGAAAATTTAAACTCTCAAATGGTAAGCGTGAATACCACGAATTGCATATAAAAACTGGAGATTTAAGATTTCATTTTTATCCTGACAATGTTTCAAAAAAAGTATATATAGGTTACATAGGTAAACATTTGAATACAAAAAGTGGGTAAAGTCTTTCTTCTGTCGTTATTGAATGTTAATTACATTTCAATAACCCTACTCCATCATCATCAAAGCCACGTAAGTTTCAATACCGTCCCAAAGGTTTTTGATTCTAATATTCTCATTTTCAGCGTGTTGGTTATTGTCATGGTTCGCAATGGGGACGGTAACGGTGGGCGTTTTGAGATATTTATCGAAGACATAAAGTGGTAAACTTCCGCCCGAACTTGGCATCAAAACGATTTTTTCTTTCAACGTTGATTGCACTGCTTTAATGACATTTTGAGCAATCGGTAAATCCATCCGAGTGCGTTGTGCATTGTATCCGTCCTTCGCTAATACACGAGCAATAAGCGGATATTTCAACCGTTCTTCATCAGTAATGCTCTCATTTTGAGATACATAATACCCCTGCGAACGAATATGCTCAATCACTTTTTGCACTTGTCGTTGCGCATCATTACCCAAAACTAAACGCAAATCTAAAGCTGCTGTGGCCGAGGTAGGAATCACATTCGCTGCCAATTTGCCTACGTTTGCACTCAACAAACCACTCACATTGAGAGACGGCTGACTAATTAATTCTGCCAAAGATTGCCCTCCGCCTTCCGCTTTAACGAAACCCAATTCCTCACGCATTTGGTCTTCAACGGGTGGGATGTTTTTCAAGGCAGTTTTCTCTGATTCAGTCAAAGGCGTAACATCGTCATAGAAACCTTTTATCAAAACTCGACCATTATCGTCTTTCATGGATGCTAATAATTTAGCTAATAACATTCCGGGATTGGGAGCCCAATTGCCATAATGTCCGCTGTGCAGAGGACGTTTTGAGGCGAATACTTTTATCTCTATATTCACATCGCCACGCACCCCAAAAACCACCTGTTTTCTACCCGATTGATGCACGGGACCATCACAAATAATCCATAAATCGGATTTCAATTTTTCTTGATGTTTTTCTAAAATCTCCGCCAAATGGGTTGAACCCGCTTCTTCTTCGCCTTCAAAGAAAAACTTGAAATTGATGGAAGGAATCATACCCGTTTTTACCAAAACTTTATAAGCCGAAAGTATCGCAAACACACCTGCTTTATCATCTGAGGCACTTCTGCCATAAATTCGCCACTCTGGATTGATGGATTCCGTTGGTTTTGGGAAAGGAATTATCTGGCCTTTTTTCTCCAAAGAAGCATTCAAAAACACGGCTTCAAAAGGTTTTATCCCTTCCGCCCACTGATTTGGATTAACGGGTTGACCATCGTAGTGAGCATAAAATATGATGGTTTTCTTGGCGTTTGGCGTATTGATTTCTCCGAAAATGGCGGGAGGTACTCCTTTGGTTTTTCCTTCTAAAAATTGCGGTTTTATGCCGTTATTTTCCATCATTTTGGCAATGTAAGTGGCAGTTTTTTGAATACCCACCGTATCATAAACAACATTCGG
>JANPGQ010000659.1:0-6567 GCA_031423975.1 Cytophagales bacterium
TGGCTGAACCCGAAGAATTAGTGGAAATTTTGAAGAAACATTTTTCAGAAAATCCGATACTGAAAGGAAAAAAAGTCCTCATCACGGCTGGACCTACGCAAGAACCAATTGACCCCGTGCGATTTATTAGCAATCATTCCACAGGAAAAAAGGGCTATGCCATTGCTGATAAATTGGCAAAAGCGGGGGCAGATGTTACGCTTGTGAGTGGTCAAGTAGCCTTGAAATCTCCCGATGTGAGCATTAATTTGGTAAAAGTACGTTCGGCAAAAGAGATGTTTGAGGCTTCGCAAAAGTATTTTTCGGAAGCCGATATTATCATTTTAGCGGCTGCCGTAGCCGACTATACGCCTGCTGTGGTGGCAGACAAGAAAATAAAGAAGAAAGAAGATACGTTTACAATAGAACTGACCAAAACTACCGATATTGCCAAAACATTAGGACAACAAAAACGCCCCGACCAATTGATGGTAGGTTTTGCCTTGGAAACGGATAATGAAGTAGCCAATGCCATCGGTAAAATTCAATCCAAAAATTTAGATATGATTGTCTTGAACTCCTTACAAAATGCAGGAGCAGGTTTTGGACATGATACCAACAAAATCAGCATCATCAAAAGGGATGGCACGATGATTGAATTTGACTTAAAATCTAAACAAGATGTGGCAGAGGATATTGTGGAGGAAATCCTAAATGAATTAATAATTAACAGATAATAGAGAATAGTTTTTTACAAAATTGGCTCAAACGAAATACGAATTATGAAAAAGTTACGATACTTGATAATATTCATTACTCATTGCTCATTACTCATTGCTCATTGCTCAAATGCCCAAGAACTCAACTGCAAAGTGAGTATTTCGACAGACCAATTGACGGTAAACGAGCAACGTGGTTCAACCATTTATGCCCAAATTCAGAACGTAATGCAGGAGTTTTTGAATAACCGCCGTTGGACAAATGATAATTTCTCTAATGATGAAAAAATCAATTGCTCGCTCTCAGTCATTCTGGTAAAAGCCTCTGCCTCTGGCGATTATGAAGCTACGGCAAACTTCCAAGTAAGAAGACCAGTTTATGGAACAGGCTACGAAACAGTGCTACTAAATTACGTAGATAAGAGCTTCAATTTCAGCTATGCAACTAATTCTCCGCTGACTTACAATGACAATAATTACAATGATAACCTTACCCAGATATTGGCTTTTTATGCCTACATAGCTTTGGCGTATGACTATGATTCTTTCGGGAAATTTGGAGGAACAAATTTTGCTCAAAAAGCCCAAAACGTTGTAAATATTGCCCAAAATGCGGGTGGAGGCTGGGTTGCTTCCAGTGATATTCGTAATCGTTATTGGATTCCAGAAAACCTATTGAATCAACAAATGCAGCCACTTCGGGAAGGTTTTTATAATTATCATCGTTTGGGAATGGATAATTATGCCACCAATTCAGCCACAAGTCGCAAGCAAATTGTGGATTATTTGAACACCATCAAACAAGTAAATCAGACTCGTCCAGGGCAGGTTTGGTTACGTTTGTTTTTTGAATCGAAATCGGTAGAATTAATCAATATTTTCAGTGATGCCCCCGTGGACGAACGCAAAAAAGTAGCTCCATTACTCACATCCCTTGACCCTACGAATTCAGAAGCCTATCGAAAATTGGGGAAATAGCTTATTTCCCCGCAGAAAGCCCTTCTAACAAATCAAATTCCTTCTTGAACAAAGCAGTTTTTTGGATAGTTTGTTTATCTATTTCCAGAATTACGCCCTCTTTTTTATCGTACTTTTTCCATTCGGGTAAACCTTCGCCATTGGGATTTCCCGTTTTAATAAAATTAATCCAGTAAGACGACATCAATTTTTCCACTGCCAAATCATGGGCTTGCCAAGGTCTTTTCCACGTGTGAAGCGTGTGCAAAGCGTAAGGCACTTCGGACGTATGAAACGCTCCGTAATTAGGAAAATCGGGTTTATCGGTTGGCACGTGCAACACTTGATAAATGAAAGATGGGCTTTTGTTGTAAACCGCCCACAAATGGGCAGGCATGGCGGCAAATGAAAATAATGATAGCTTTATTTGACTCATTTTAGCCTCATCGTCGGTATTGGCAGGGAATATTTTCAAGTATTCCTGAGCCTTTTCGCCATACTTTTGAATGGCTTGTTCCTTAAATTTCTCGGCTGATAAGACTTGCCCGCCCATCAAACCGCCATCACCCGTAACCCAACCCATCATCAAAGGCACATCGTTATGTTTGTCTTCTTTAAATTCCTTCGTGATGTCGTTTGGCAATACGTATCCATCCAAAGTAACGCCCATCCGCAAGCCGTTTGTTTGCGTAATTTTTAAGATTTCTTCGGCAGATTTTTGTCGTAATTCAGCCAAATTATTGGCATTTACTTTCTTCTGCAAGGTTTCCCCCATCTTTTCGGCATCACTCAAACTGGTGGAAACTCTATTCGTTAACATTCCTCCACTTTGAGCAATGGCACGTTGAAAAAGCCCTTTTGCCAAGGGCGATGCCACCAAACAATTGACACTCATCGAACCCGCCGATTGTCCTGCAATGGTAATTTTATGAGGGTCGCCTCCAAAAGCGGCAATGTTTTTTTGTACCCATTTCAACGCTGATATTTGATCCATCAAACCATAATTGCCCGAAGCATTATTTTGCTCTTTGCTCAATTCAGGATGAGCCATAAAACCGAAGGGACCCACTCTGTAATTGATGCTTACGAAAATTACTCCTTGTTTAGCCATTTCTTCGCCATCATAAATGGCACAAGCGGCAGAACCAGAATTGAAACCGCCGCCGTAAATCCAGACAAAAACAGGACGTTTTTCTTGGGCAGATTTTGCCCCCGTCCACACATTGAGATACAGACAATCTTCGCTAAGAGGCTTTGGAGGAGCAATAAATTCCTCTGACCAACAATAAAAAGGCGTAGGATTTGGCTGAAAAGGACTGGCTGAAAACTCCGTACATTTTTTTACACCAGTCCAATTGGCAGCAGGCTGTGGAGCTTTCCAACGTAAATCTCCCACGGGCGGGGCAGCAAAAGGAATTCCTTTATAAATACTGATTTGCCCATTTACAGAACCAGCAATGAGTCCATTTTGGGTTTTGATATTTTGGAATTGGGCGGTTGTGGAGTTGTCCAAAGATAGCCAACTGAGAGTGAGTAATAATAAAGGTTTTATGGTTTTCATGGGAACGGAAAGTTTTTGGAAATATTCGAAATTAGTAAGTATTTATTGATTTTTATCAAATAAAACTCTGGTTAAAACTACCATTCAGAAGTTTATACGCTAAAATAGCAAATAAAATAAGTAGGAAATATTTAATTAAATGAGCAATAAAATGCTCTTCTTCGTGATTATGTACATGAGTATGTTCGTCAAGCGGCTGATGCTTGTGGTCTTTATTCTTTCCAAAATAATCATTTAGTTTACCAATTACATATTTGAGCAATAAAGCCAAAACACAAATTCCAAAGTAAAATAGGATTCCATCTTTCATATTGTTAGGTACTAAATAATCATTCCAAGTGATAAAAATGTGCCTTTTTAATTTCAATCCACGCTTGCCACGAGTTGCAATCGGGGCGAGCGTGGTTCAACGAATGTGTCGCAATTCATACATTCCTACCTCAATATTTTATTGTCATTCAACGGAAAAGACTATTCCGTTTTACAATCTCAAAATCAACTTCCTTCAAAATAACGCCATTCTCAAAAACCGTCTGTAAAATGTCTTCTCCGTCTTCGTGGAGGGCTTTTGTTTGGTATTGTCCGTTTTCGTAAACCAATTTTAAACGTCCCTTTTTGCTCTTTTTGCCGTGGTCGGTTATGGGGTCTTTAAATACGTCTCGGTCTTCGCCATTCACGGTGGCACAGCTACATTTGAAGGCAAATTTTTGGGTGTCTCGGTGTACTTTTTGCAATAATGCCCCGCCCATGCCAAAGCCCACATTGTCGGCACTCCAACCGTGTATTTTGAGGTTTTCCAAAATTTCGCCAATACTTTCATAATTCACGCCATCGCCCTGAATAACTCTGATGTGCGGATTCAGCACTTTATAACCTTTTTCATTAACACTAAACCCAATTTTATCGCCCAAAATCTCTACGCATTTCAACACTACATCTTTGGGTACACCGCTATCTGGACGCACCACCAGCGTACCATTTCTACCCAAAATCTTTTCTTTCAGCACCTCGCCCCACAGTTTTTCACAGGCATTGTACACATCATAACTATCACTCACCACCGCCACCAAGCCTTCGGGATATTGGTCTAACATATTGCGGTAGGCATCTACTTCGTGGGATTGTCCCCAACTGGTGATGGTGCTATGTTCGGCGGCGGGAATGCTGAATCCAAACATTCCGTCTGAATTATAATATTCCTGAATAAAAGTTAGAGCAACTACAGTATCGGTTCCCATAAAATTGACCAAATGAGCCGCTCCACCAATGCCCGCACCTTCTACGCTACTTACGCCTCTGAAACCAAAATCATGCAGTTTAAAATCTATCGTATTGGGGTCACCAGTTTGTTCTAAATATCTGATAATCAATGATTTTACTTCTCTACTAATGGTTGCTACCGTGCAAGGATACCACATTTGTACCAATAAAGTTTCCAAGAAATTAGTTAACCAAAAACAGTTTGGGTCGGTGTTTTCTACGGTCATAATTACGTTGTGCGTTGGGATAATCATGCCTTCTGGTACTGCCTTTATTCGCACGGGCAAATGACCGTTATGAGTATTCAGAATATATTCCCAACCAGCTTTATTGAATAATTTATCATTGCCAAAATGGGCAGTAAATAGCCTTTCGGCTTGGTCAATTTTGGCTTGAGTAACTACTTGTCCTACTAAATATTCTTTTAAATAATATTGCAAACCAAAGAAAGTAAGTGCCTCAAAATCACCTCCTCGACTCTCGAAATAGCTATAAATTTGGGTTGTCCCCGCAGGATATTGTTTATAATGACTGACTTTATAACTATCGGTCAAGAGGATTATGTTTGCTTGCATTTTTAAGAATTTAATTAGTGAAGCTACAATAAATCACTAATTTAACAGCTAATATTTGGCAAAAGCCATTTTTATTTAGAAACTTTATAGGAAATAATTATCCATTACCCACGCTGAAAACAAATTGCTTATGAACTCTCTTTTTGACCCCGCAACCGCCCAAGAAATTCAAAAAAGAATTGCAAGTCTTCAAATTAATTCGCCCAGAATGTGGGGTAAAATGGATGTTGCTCAAATGATGGCTCATTGCAACGTAAGTTTGGAAGCTGCTACGGGCAAAATTCATCCCAAACGCACTTTAATCGCAAAATTAATTGGTGGTTTTATGCACAAAATGTTGACGGATGATAAACCAATGGATAAAAACTTACCTACAAATCCAACCTATGTTATGGTGGATGAGAAAGAATTTGAAAAAGAAAAAAGTCGCTTTATTGCTTTAGTTAAACAGTTTTCGGAAGGTGGGGAAGCGGGCGTAACGCAAAGTCCACACGCATTTTTTGGCAAAATTACGCCTATGCAATGGAGTAGTGGCACATGGAAACACCTCGACCATCATCTAAGACAATTTGGGGCATAAGCTGTAATATCGTAAATTGCGAGTTCTAATTTGAAAAATGAAAAAATGAAAATATCAACTAATTCTAAAAAAGACGTTTATACCCACGCTGCCATCATCATATTGTTGTTGTTGGTTTTGTTTTTTGGCTTTTTCTTTGTCTATCTACCTTGGAGTACCAACCACGGCGAGGCTATCACCGTTCCCAGTTTGAAGGGCTTGACTATGGAAGAAGCCGAAGACCTTTTGAATGATAGAAATCTTGATTATGAAGTAACTGACAGCACTTTTATGGCAGGTTTAAAACCGCTAACGGTGCTTTCGCAATATCCATTAGAGAACTCAAAAGTGAAGCAAGGACGAAAAATTTATTTAACGATAAATACCGAAACCGCTCCGATGATTAAGTTGCCTAAACTGACTGAAATGTCCGTAAAAAGTGCTGAACAACAGTTATTAGTAGCGGGGCTTTTGAAACCAAATTTGGAGTATCAAGACGATATTCGAGAAAATGAAGTATTAGAAGTTAAGTATGAAGGTACGAAAATGGACGCTGGTACGTTAATTGCAAAAGGTTCAAAAGTTACCTTGGTAGTGGGCAATGGCACTGGCGATACTGAAATTGCTATTCCCTGCGTAGAAGGCAAACCCTTGGACGAAGCAAAGCTAATTATTAGTGGCTCTGGCTTACAGATTGGAACAATTATTTATGACGAAACCTCTGCCGAAGTGGCGGGAACAGTTTTCCGTCAAAATCCATCTTGCGAAGCGGGCGGAAAGATTCATACGGGCGAAGTTATTGATATTTGGGTAGCTGGACCACAACCTAATTAGTTGACAATTGAGAATGAATAATTGATAATTGATAGTAATTGTTCAGAGTTCTATGAGACCAGATATTATTGTTTTGACTTATATCACAGATTCGATTGTTTTACATAAATTAATTCAAAACCA
>JANPGQ010000660.1:0-3106 GCA_031423975.1 Cytophagales bacterium
ATTAATTCAATGGGGAAATTATTATTGGCAACTTTGAAATTCTCAATCAATGGCAATGTAATTTCACGACCTGTTTTTGCCTTAATATCACGAGCCACGCCCCAATGCGAAGCCGCATCCGCACGGTTGGGAGTCAACCCGATTTCGATTAATAAATCTGCTTCTAAGTTGAAAAATTGTGCCGCTGGCGTTCCGTTGGGTAAATCTGTTTCCAACACCAAAATACCATCGTGTGATGTCCCAATTCCCAATTCGTCTTCGGCACATATCATTCCTTCCGAAAGATGCCCGTAAGTCTTTTTGCTCGTAATCTGGAAAATTGGCTTTCCTGCGGCATGGTCATACAATGTAGTTCCAACAGTGGCCACAATAACTTTTTGCCCTGCCGCCACGTTAGCTGCTCCGCATACAACCTGCGAAGGCGTACCCGTACCAATATCCACCGTAGTCAAACTCAACATTTTTTCTTTGACTTCAAAGCGTTCGCAGGTAAGCACTTCGCCTACCACAAAGCCCTGCAAGCCCCCCAACATAGCCTCGTGGCGTTCGATTGATTCTACTTCCAAACCCGTACCCGTAAGGAGTTCGTCTAATTCCGGAGCGGATTCAGTTATTTCTATAAAATTTTTAAGCCAATTAAGAGATATTTTCATTCTTTACAATTGTGATTGAGTGATTGAGTGATTGAGTGATTACTTCCACACAAAACTCTTTAGCAAAGTTACGATAAAAATGGAATTAGGAAGAGATGATAAACAACGTAAATTGTAAAACAAACTGTAATTTCTTAAATTATTATTTAGTTTTAATTGCTATAACAAAAATAATAATTAATTTTATAAGAAATAAACCATGAAATAGTGAATTTTGAAATCGTTAAATTAGAAAACCTTTCTGGCAGAAAAGCAAATATATATTCTGTAATTATTGATGATGACAATAGTTCATTATTTGATAAATTTATCAGAAAATATAAAGTTGAATTTACTGATGAAATCATTGATATCGTTGATAGAATAGACCTGATTGCCAATTATACAGGGGCAGAGAATCGACATTTTAAAGAGAATGAAGGGAAATTAGGCGACTTAGTTTGTGCCTTATATGATATGCCAAACTCAAAATTGAGATTATATTGTATTCGGCTTGGTAAAACAGTTATTATTTTAGGAGGAGGAGGTTTTAAATCTAAATTAATCCGTGCCTTGCAACAAGACCCAATATTAACACAAGAAAATTATCTAATGCGTGAAATTTCTGAAAGATTGTATGGTAAAATAAAGCAAAGAGATATTTATTGGTCAGATGATGAAATGGAAATTTTGGGGAGTTTAAATTTTACAGAAAATGAATAAAGCAAGAGAATATTTTAGTCAAGAAATTGAAGAAATAAAAGGGATGATTACGCCCGAAAGAAGAGAGCAATCTAAAAAACGGATGCTTTTAGCCGCTCGAATTGATGACAAAATCAGAGAAAGGGGGCTTTCTAATCAGGAATTTGCGTTTATGATTGGTAAAAAACCGTCTGAAATTAGCAAATGGTTGAGTGGAACGCACAACTTCACTACGGAAACGTTGTGGGAAATAGAAAGGGTTCTTAACATTCAATTAGTGGCAGGTCCAATTCCTTTAAATCGTGAACAGGAGTTAAACGAAATGAAGGCTTTTGTGGCTGATGAAGTCATCAAAGCGTTGGATAAATACATTGCTTTCAAAGCCGTTATTGCCTAAAAAAAGCCCTCACAAACGGAGGGCTTTCGTATTATAAACTATTTACTAAGTTCTTACATGGATTTACGAACGGTTTGTTCGGCTTTGGCTAAAAGAGCCTCTGCTCCTATTCCTCCTACTTGATAATTGACAACTCTGCCGTATTTATCCAAAAACAAAAGCGTTGGGTAGGCTTCGATTCCGTACTTTTTCGCAATTATCATTCCTTCGGGTTGTTCCATATCAATTGCCATCGAAACGTATTTATCTTTCATATAATCGCCCAAATTGGCGTTGGTGAAAGTATTAATTTTCATGAATTTGCAAGGTCCACACCAAGTGGTGTAGCAATCCACAAAAAGCAATTTATTTTCGGCTTTTGCTTTCTCCAATCCTTCTTGCAATGTACCCGCAAAAAACATAATACCTTGTTCTGGTTGCGTTTCGGGTTCGGTGGTTGGTTCTTCGGTAATTACGATTTCCTCTTCGGATTGTGCAACCACCTGCGGTTGTTGAGCAACCTTACAACCCGCAAAAACGATAATAGCAAAGGCAAAAATTCTGAGTTTGTTCATGTGCGTTGTGTCTTGATAGATTAACGAAATAACAAGAATGGTTATTATTTATTATTCTCTATTTCAAGAATCTTGCCAGTTTTTATTTTCTGAGTATTAGATTGATTTTTAGTAATTTATAAAAGAAAACAGGCTTACGAATATGTTTCGCAAGCCTGTTTTTAACTAATAAGCGGAACGCCGCCCGCTGTAACTGACAACTGACAACTGATTACTGTTAACTGTCACTTAACTTGTCCATTGACCAGTGCCTGAAAAAATTGTTCTAATTTTGGCATTACGGTTATTTCAATTCTACGATTCAGTTTTTTATTTGGTTCAGTGCCAGAATATTCTTTTGGTGCATATTCCGAACGTCCTCCTGCAAAAATTCTGTCTGGTTGGACTCCAAAACGAGATTGTAACAATCTTGTAATGGCTGTTGCACGTTTGGCACTTAAATCCCAATTATCCTTGAAGCCATCGGCTGATACTGGCGAATTATCGGTGTGACTTTCCACTAAAATATCTAAATCAGGATGTCCGTTGAGAGCTTTTGCAATTTTTTCAAGGGTATTTTCTCCTTTTTGATTGACGTTGGCATTATTGGAAGAGAAAAATACTTTATCAGTCACCGAAATACAAACCAAACCTTTTCGAGCTTTTACACTAAAATCTTCATCTGCAATATCATTATTAATCATTCTTTTCAAGGTTACCATAAACGATAAATTTAAAGAATCTTTTCGTTGAATGGCAGCAGTGATATTTTCAATGTATTGACTTTGTTCATTAATTGTTTCCATTGATTTTCGCATACTATCTGCCCCTGCCTTACTCAT
>JANPGQ010000661.1:0-3463 GCA_031423975.1 Cytophagales bacterium
TTTCCTTCCTGATAAACAACAAGCCAACAAAACCATCGACCCTAAAAAAGTAGAAGAAATGATGGCGAAAATCAGCGTAAAAGAAGCCGACAAGAAATCAAAATATTACGACAAATACGAAAATAAATTTGAAAAATATGACAATGAAAACCACGTAGCCAGAACCATAAAACTATCTCCATTCGACCCAAACCAAGCATCCCAAGAACAATTGGAAGAATTAGGCATTGCTCCCTGGATGGCAAAACGCATCATCAATTACCGTACAAAAGGTGGTCAATACCGTAAAAAAGAAGACCTCCAAAGAATCTACGATTTCCCTGCCGACCTATACACAAAATTAGAGCCATACATTACCCTTCCCGAAAAACCAGCAAACGGAGGATTTGCTCCATTTCCAAAACCAGAAGTAAATTCTGAAATAAAAACAGCCACAACAGCTCCTGCAAAAGAATCTTTCAAACCAGTAGCCTTTGATTTGAACCGTGCTGACACCAACGACCTTAAAAAATTGAAAGGCATAGGTTCAAAACTATCAGCCAGAATCATCAAATATCGAGATAATTTAGGCGGTTTTTATTCTGAAAATCAAGTCAGAGAAGTATTTGGCTTAGATTCCGTTGTGGTAGAAGAAATTTTAAAATTTGGAACAATCAAAAATCCAAGTTTAAAGAAAATCAAAATCAACGAAGTAACCGCCGAAGAATTTAAGCACTATTACATCCGTCCATACATCGCAAAATCAATCATTGCCTATCGCCAACAGCACGGCAATTTTATCTCAAAAAAGGATTTTGAACCGATAAAATTGTTAGATGCCAAAACATTGGACAAGATATTTCCTTATTTTGAGTTTTAAGAAAATAAACTACTAAACTCATTTCTACGTTCATTAAAATATAAATTATGACGATCAATTATGTACATAGACTTCCATACACACAAACCCCTTTACTCCAATGACAAAGAAGCCATGGAAGTCATTTCTGCCCACAAAAGTGTAAAATACGAAAATGAATATTATACCATCGGGCATCATCCCTGGTGGACAGAAAAAGCCCTCGACAACGATGAAATCAATAATCTAAATCAAAATTTACAAAACAAATTTTGCCTTGGAATAGGCGAGTGTGGCTTAGACAAATTGAAAGGAGCTTCCAAAGAAATCCAAGAAGAGGTATTTTATCAACAAATTCAGATTGCCAACGAAAATAACGTTCCCCTAATCATCCACTGCGTAAGGCAATATGACCAAATCCTTTATTTCAGAAAACAATACGGCAAAACGCCTTGGGTAATTCACGGATTCCGAAGAAATCAGCAATTAGCCAAATCCCTTCTCGACCAAGGCATTCATCTGTCAGTAAGTCCATTTGAAAATATGAACACCAGTTTCAAAGAAATGCTCGAATACATCCCACTAAACGGTTTTTTCATAGAAACAGATAGCGAATACACCTTAAATATCAAAGAAAGGTACGCCATCATAGCTCAATTAAAAAATATAGAACTAAGCCATTTACAAGCTATTATGATTCAAAATTTCACTGATTTTTTCCAATGGAAAAACTTAAATTTTGAAGAACATATCAATTAATTTACTTTCATTTTTAAATGAAGAATACTTCCGACAGCACTTTTTTCTAAATAAATTGGTTAATTTTGAAAGTAAAAATAAGCATCGACAAACGAACATCAATTAACGAAAAAATTATGTCCACAGGATTTTTCAAAGTACCAAGCCCCAAAAACGAACCAATCAATTCTTACGCACCTAACACGCCCCAGCGAGCAGCATTACAGGCAAAATTGGCAGAAATGCGTAGCCAAGTCATAGACGTACCCATGTATATAGGTGCGGAGGAAGTGAGAACCGATAAAAAATTACCACTCACTCCCCCCCACGACCATCAGCATGTATTAGGTCATTACAACGAAGGCAATGCCACTCACGTAAATAAAGCCATTGAAACCGCCCTCACCGCCCGTGAAGCATGGGCAAATATGCCTTGGGAAAATAGAATATCTATATTCCTAAAAGCGGCAGAACTATCAGCAACCAAATATCGAATGGATTTAAACGCCTCAACAATGTTGGGTCAATCCAAAAATGTTTATCAAGCAGAAATAGATGCCGCCTGTGAGTGGATAGATTTCCTCAGATTTAACGCTCATTTTGCCACCCAGATTTACGCCCAACAACCCGAATCCTCAGAAGGAGTCTGGAATCGTCTCGAATATCGTCCCTTAGAAGGCTTTATATTTGCAGTAACCCCCTTCAATTTTACCGCTATTGCAGGAAATTTACCTGCATCAGCAGCTATGATGGGTAACGTAGTAGTTTGGAAACCCTCACCACAACAAATATATTCAGCTAACGTCTTAATGAAAATCCTAAAAGAAGCAGGATTGCCAGACGGAGTCATCAACTTAATATATACCGATGGACCACTAACCGGAGACATCGTTTTCAAACACCCCCAATTTGCAGGAGTACATTTTACGGGAAGTACCAAAGTATTCCAACATATATGGAAATCTATCGGAGAAAATATACACCTCTATAAAACATATCCAAGAATAGTAGGTGAAACAGGGGGAAAAGATTTTGTAATAGCCCATAAATCCGCCGATGCCAAAGCACTTTCCGTAGGATTAGTCAGAGGAGCTTTTGAATATCAAGGACAAAAATGCTCCGCAGCCTCACGTGCTTATGTCCCGAGCAACCTATGGGAACAAACATGGCAATACATTAAAACGGACTTACAAGAAATAACAACAGGAGTAACCGAAGATTTCTCGAACTTCATCAATGCCGTAATTGATGAAAAAGCATTTGATAAAATTGCTACATATATAGAAGAAGCAAAACATTCTGATAAAGCAGAAGTAATAGTGGGAGGAACTTACGATAAGACAAAAGGCTATTTCATTGAACCAACTATCATTCTAACCCAAGACCCATATTACAAAACAATGTCAGAAGAAATCTTCGGACCAGTTTTAACAATATATGTTTACGATGAAAACAAATACGAAGAAACTTTAGACATTCTAAATAATACTTCAGACTATGCTCTAACGGGAGCAGTTTTCGCCCAAGACCGATATGCCTTAGAAATAGCCAATAAAAAACTGGTTAATGCAGCAGGTAATTTTTATATAAATGATAAACCTACAGGAGCAGTTGTGGGACAGCAACCCTTCGGCGGAGCAAGAGCATCAGGTACAAATGACAAAGCAGGTTCAATGTTAAACCTCCTGAGATGGGTTTCTCCAAGAACAATCAAAGAAACATTGGTATCTCCTACAGATTACAAGTATCCTTTTTTAGGATGATTTTAAGAATTGGTTATTTCCCAATACTTTTTAAACAGCCCCTTGTTCCAGAATTTAGAACAAGGGGTTATTTTTTTGATTGATTATGTGTGATTGAGTTGTTGTTTATTTTTGTATTATTTGG
>JANPGQ010000662.1:0-19221 GCA_031423975.1 Cytophagales bacterium
CAACGCAACGTACTCTTGGACAGGTGGTTTCACTACTTCAAGTATTCAAGTAAGTACAGCTGGAACGTATGATGTAACGATAACTGACACATCGGGTTGTATCTCGAAAGGTAAGTTCTTCGTAACAGAAAGTGCTGCCGCAAGTGCTATCATTACTGGAAATACTTCATTGTGTGCATCGGGTTCAACTAAATTGACCGTCAATGAAGGAGCAACTGGCGAAACTTACACATGGTCGGGCGTAGGAGGATTTACTTCAACCAGCCAAATGATAACCGTTGGTACACCAGGTGATTATGCAGTGTTAGTGAAAACAGTTGAAGGTTGCGAAGGTACAGCCAAAGTAATCGTAACGGCAGGATTCACGCCAACCGCAGTTTGTGGACCAGTTTGCGAAGGTGATAGTATCAGATTCACGGCTACTCAATTGAAAGGTTTAACTTATTCATGGTCTAAAAATGGTACATTCATTTCATCATCGGCAGACCCTAAATTGTTGAACGTTCAGAAATCTGATGCAGGGGTTTATGAAGTAGTGGTTACAGGCTTTGGATGTACTGCCACCGTAGTTGCAACCTTAGTAGTATATGACAGACCTTCTGGATTAACTGCCACGGCTATCAACTCAACTTGCGATGGTAATGTCTCTAAAAATGACGGACAAGTCAAATTATCAGGAACATTCACAGGCTTGAAATACCATGTAGTTGAAGGTGCGACTTACACAGGTACGAAGAAATATGCAGATGCCACAGATATTCCAAGCGATGGAATTGTGAAATCAAGTATTGCTAACCCAGCAACGGCGGCAGGCACTAAATACACCGTAAGGGTATTCAACGCCAACAATTGTTACACCGATTATACCGTAACAATTCAGCAAGTTACTTGCGACTGTGGCGTAGCGAAATGCGTACCGTATGGCGTAACTAAAACGAAAAGTGGGAAGAAGTAGGTAGAGTTTAAAGTTTATGAGTTTATGAGTCAAAAGTTTATGAGCGTTAAATCTCGAAGACTTTTACTCATAAACTCTGAACTAAAAACTCATAAACTCAAAAGATAATACAAATAGAAAAATGGGAAATTAAAGGAAGAAAAGTTTTCAATGCGAGCGAAGACTAACCCTGACCCAATGTGCAAAGCCTCTGACTGTTTAGTTGGGGGCTTTCTTTTTTAATTTCGTAGAAAAATTTCCCCAATTCTCCCATCCCGCTTCCTTTCCAACTTGGTACAGAATTTTAATATTACTCATCAAAAAGCACTTTATTAAAATGAAAATAATGGATACGATTGACTACCCGAAAAGCGAGGTAGGAGGAATGGGTGCTGTCATTCACGACGGAGGCGTTTCTTTCAGAGTGTGGGCACCAAATGCAAAAAAGGTTTTTGTAGTAGGAGATTTCAACGAGTGGGATAAAAAAGCTACTCCGCTGATTTTGGAAGAAAATGGCTATTGGTCAGTAAATGTACCCGATGCCGTGAAAGGGCAGGAATACAAATATTTGCTGAAAACCAAGCAAGGCGATTTGATGCGTAATGACCCTTACGCTCGTGCCTTAACCAGTTCCATTGGCAATACCATCATCACTGACCCTGATTTTGATTGGGCAGAAACTGATGATAATTTTCAGATGCCTTATTTCAACGAAATGGTCATTTACGAACTCCACGTAGGTACTTTCAACGTAAAAGAAGAAGGCAAAGTGGGAGATTTTTACAGCGTTATCGAACGCTTGAATTATATAAAAGCCTTGGGCGTAAATGCCATTGAAATTATGCCTATTGCGGAGTTTCCAGGCGGGTATTCGTGGGGTTATAATCCCGCCCATCCGTTTGCGGTGGAAGCTGAATACGGCGGACCCGATGGTTTCCGTGCCTTAATAAAAGCCGCTCACGAAAAAGGAATAGCCGTTATTTTGGACGTTGTATATAACCATTTCGGACCAACGGATATGGATATTTGGCAGTTTGATGGTTGGAGCGAAAACAATTTGGGTGGTATCTATTTCTATAACGATTGGCGAGCAAAAACTCCTTGGGGTGATTCCAGACCAGATTATGGTCGCCCAGAAGTGCGTCAGTATATTCGTGATAATGCCTTAATGTGGTTTGAAGAATATAAGGTAGATGGCTTGCGAATGGATATGATTCCGTACATCCGCAACGTAAACGCTGATGGCAATCCAGATAATGATTTGAAGGATGGATATTCATTAATTCAATGGGTAAATTCTGAAATCAGAGAACGTTATCCTAATAAATTTACCGTTGCTGAAGACTTGCATACGCTCGACTCTATTACTGCATCTGTACAAGATGGTGGTTTGGGGTATAGTAGTCAGTGGGATGCTCAGTTTGTACATCCAATCCGTGAAGTAATCATCACGGGTTCAGACGAAGCACGTGATATGAATATTGTGGCAGAGGCAGTTACGTATAGCTACAATAATGATGTTTTTCAGCGGGTCATTTATACCGAATCGCACGATGAAGTGGCGAACGGAAAGGCTCGGGTAGTTCAGGAAATTGCGGGTGAACATGATGATGTAAATAACTGGTATTCTAAAAAACGTTCAACCCTTGGCACTACTTTGTTGATGACCACGCCAGGGATTCCAATGTTGTTTCAAGGGCAGACCATTTTAGAAGATAAATGGTTTAGCGATACGGATCCTATAGATTGGTCGAGGTTTTCGGAACACAAAGGAATCACAAAACTGTATCGTGATTTAGTGCATTTACGTTTAAACAAAAATGGTATTTCCAGAGGATTGACAGGGCAAAACGTAGAAATTTTGTGTTTGGACAACGATAAAAAAATCCTTGCTTTTCACCGTTGGAAAGATGGCGGACACAATGATAGCGTAGTGGTAGTATTGAACTTTTCTAACAATGCTATTGAAGATTATAAAGTAAAATTTCCGAATGAAGGGCAATGGAAAATCCGTTTCAACAGCGACTGGGAAGGCTACGATACTGACTTTGATAATTATTTTAGTTATGATACCGAAGCCCAGTCTCAGAAGAACGCAGAGGAGGTTTTTGCCAACGTTTCTATTGCTCCGTACAGTTCTATTATTTACTCACAAGAGTCTTAATTTTTATCCAAATAATTTCAAATCATGAAAAAAATAACCGTATTAGCTACTGTATTAGCAGTTATGATGAGTTTAACATTTAGCGCTTGTTCGAGCAAGGAAAAGCACCAAACTGCTGAGGATTTACAGAATACTCAAGACAAAGTAGTATCATCAATTGATAGTGCAGCATCAGACGTAAAAGAATCAGCCAATGAAGCTTCTGACAACATGAAAGAATCGGTAGCTGAAACCAAAGAAGATATTGCGATGGAACGCAAAAAAATGGGTGAAAAGCTTGAAGAGCAGAGGTTGAAAGCTAAGTATGAATTGGATAAAATTGATGCTAATATCAAAACGGCAAGTGCCGAAGAAAAAGCAAAAATGAAGGTTCGTAGAGAAAATATTCAAAATGATTTGGATAATATAAATAGCGATATCAAAGACGTGAAGAACAACGTAAAGTCTGACTGGAAGCAATTTAAACACGACCTCAATCAGAAGATTGATAAAGTGCAAAAAGATATTGAAAATTAAATCTTAGTAAATAGTTTCCGCCTTTTCGCCTTTGTAGGAGTTTTCTCAAACAAAGGCGAATATTAAAAATTTATTAACACAACAATAAATAATCTAAATTCTTACAAAAATGGAAAATGTAAAAGAGTCAACCGTCGAAATTCTTCACGACATCTTAAAATTACACAACGACCGTATAGAGGGCTATGAATTGGCAATAAATGATACGGATGATATTGATTTGAAAGCCCTTTTTGGCAGATATGCTGAACAAAGCCGTACGATGGTTTCAGACCTTAGTGCTTCAATTGAGCGTGCGGGTGGCACAGTGCCAGATAATACAACTTTCTTAGGACAAGTTCATAAGGCTTGGATGGAACTCAAATCTGCCCTTTCAAGCAATAACCGTCATGGTATTTTAGATTCTGTAGAACAGGGCGAAGATGCTATTGTGGATGCATATAAAGAAGTCGTGAAAGATGATTCACAGGTATTTATGTCAGTCAGAACTACGCTTATGCAACAACAAGATGAAATTATGCAGGCTCACAATCATATCAAAGCCTTGCGTGATATGGCGGTAACTGTGTAAGAGAAGTATCGCACTGACACACTGAATATATTACGGCAGTATATCAATTGGGTAACTGCCGTTTTTAGTGTAATAAAAAACAATTCTCAACATAAACATAAATTTTTAATAAAATGGAAACGACAAAAGAAAAATTGATGGATGAAGCCGCTAAACACAAAGCTGAAACAGTGGACAAAAAAGTAGATGTAGCTAAAGCAGAAGTAACTGAAAAAATTGATTCTGTAAAAATAGGAGCGGCAGATTTAGCCGAAAAAGCAGGAGAAAAATGGGAAGAAACCAAAGATAAAGCAAAAACAGTTTGGGACGAAGTAAAGGATAAAGGCGAGGAGCTTGGTGATAAAATTGCTAATAAAGCACACGATACCAAAGAGTCAGTAAAAGAAAGCATAAATTAATACAAAAGGGCTGAACATTATAAGTGTTCAGCCCTTTTTGGTATATAAATTAGATGTTCGTATTTCGATGCTTGATGTTTGTTTTTTTCGCCTTTGTTGGAGTTTTGTCCAACTAATCAGACGAAATTTTATTGAAGAAAACTCCAACAAAAGCTAATGTCGTCCAGCCGAGAGCTGACAGCCATTTGCCGATAGCTACTTTATCAATTCCATTATTTTATTCAAATTCAATGGTTTTTCCAGAAAACCGTCTGCACCCAAGGCAATGGCTTTCTCAGACATACCTTCCATCGCAGAAATCATAAATAGTTTTGCTTTTGGCATTTTCGCTCTAAAATTCGCAATTTGGTCAATACCCTGACCGTCGGGTAAATTATTATCCAAAAATATAATCATTGGTTGTTCAGAAACAACCTTCTCCATACCGTCGGACAAGTTATGGGCAAGCAAAGAACTTATCCCTTGCTTTTTGAGAATCATGCCTAATAAAAGACAAATATCTATTTCATCATCAATGATGACAGCTTTCATATAGTACGATGTTAATGGTCGGTAGCTCATCTTAAATGAAGGATTACGTTTCAATTTATAACAAGTTAATTACCCAATAATATTAACTTAGACTATTTGTTTTACATCTACTTAGTGTCAAATGTCTATTGACTGAATGTTAAAAAAATATCAGACTTTGAGATTATCATTCTCAGCTAAATCTAAGATTAGGTATTTACATTGTGTTAACATTAAAATATCATGCCAGTTATACAATCCAAGTACTTAAAACTCACACCCCAAATTGGGAAAAATAAACATCAAAAACAAATTTTAGAGTTGTGGAACATTATTTTTGAGTTAATTGGTGTAAATATTTTTTCAAATTTAAAGTTTAAAAATCATGTCTAAAAATTCAAATGTAGTATTAGGAATCATTACCGCAGCCGCAGCAGGTGCCGTAATAGGAATGTTGTTTGCTCCAGATAAAGGAACAGATTTGAGAGACAAAGTTCGTGGTACCGTCAATGATTTAGCTTCAGATTTGCTTGATGCCATAAAGACTAAGCGTGAGCAATATGCTGGAATGGGCGAAGACCTTAAAGATGCCGCTCAAAATTTGAAATCGAAAGCAGTTGGAAAATTTGCCGAAGCAAAAGACCAAGTTGAAAACGGAGTGGAAAATGCCCAAGATAAAGCACACACTTACGCTTAGATATCATAGCAAACCTATAAGGTTTTGAACGGTGCAACGATTTGCAACCTTATAGGTTTATTTTCACAATAACCCCAAAACAGCCATGCAAATAATAGACTCTGCAAACGAGATAAAAGAACGAGCCGTAGATGTGTTCGACTATGCCACCGAATATTTAGAGGCTCGTTGGAACTTAGGTATTCTGAATGCCTCCGAAAAAACCGCTACCACTTTATCCAGCCTTGTGGCGGGTATTATTGTGGGTATATTTGGCATTATTGTGCTACTATTTTTAAGTTTGGGAGTGGCGTGGATGATTGGTGAAAAAATGAATAGTCATGCAGCAGGTTTTTTCATAGTGGGCATTTTTTATGCCATAGTAGGTGTAATTTTATATAGCATTAGAGATAAATTTATCAAAGTTCCCTTAGTGAATTCTTTCATCAAGAACCTTTATTATGAAAACTAATATTCAAAATTTAGAGGATGTTCGGGCTGAAAGGGCTCGTCTGAAAAACCAAATAGAAACGTCAAGAATGAATTTACGTTATGAATTTGGAGCTATTAAACAGGAACTAAGTCCTATAAATCAAGCATTAGGCGTTGTTACAGACGTTTTTACTACACCTCGCAAAGGATTGTTGAGTATGGGCGTTGGCTTTGGGGTAGATACCGTTCTGAAAAAAGTAGTGTTGGCTCGTGCCGGTTGGTTGCCCAGATTAGTTGTTCCTTACTTGGTAAAAAATGTTGCCACAAATTATATTAGTAAGCACAAAACTTCAGTAGTTGAGGGAGTGTTGGGATGGGTGAAAAAAGCAACTCAGAAAAAGAGTAAATTAGATTAAGAAATTTTTCACTTCCCGAAAGTTTTACCCCAATGGATATTGTTTCGGGAAGTACCAAATCAAGCTGGCAAATGAGCATAGTTCAGCCACATTTTTACCATCGTTTTGATGGTATCATTCAAATCATCGTAAGACGAAGGCTTCGTGATATAACTATTCGCTCCTAAATTGTAACATTCGTCAATATCTTCATTAGCTTTTGAAGTAGTCATCACCACCACCGGAACTTTACGCCAAAAAGGGTTTGATTTCAGATTACTCAACGTTTCTCGTCCGTCCATCTTGGGCATATTCAGATCTAAAATAATCAACCCAATAGATTTTTCTTCCACCAGTTCAGACCGATTAATGTAATCCACTATTTCTAATCCATTCTGGAAAAATACAATAGGATTATCAATTTTACAGTCCTCAAAGGCTAATCGGATTAAGTAACAATCGTCAGAGTCATCATCGGCAATTAATATGACGGATTTTTTTTTCATAATATTGTAGCTCCAAGTGACCGACGCTCGGTGGCACTTTGAGACGTTTAACTCAGATTCTCGAAGTGCCACCGACAGTCGGCCACTTCAATCTGTGTGATGTTATATTTTTGGCAAATAAATATGAAACGTAGAGCCTTTTCCCTCTTGTGATTCAGCACTGATAAGCCCTTTGTGATTAGCCACTATTCTACGGCAAATGGCTAAACCAATGCCCGTTCCAGCGTATTCATTGCGGGTATGCAAGCGTTGAAAAATAACAAATATCTTTTCGGTATACATACTTTCAAACCCAATCCCATTATCTATAACCATAAAATGATAGTAATAATTGTGTGGACTAATTCCTTCAATATCCCCTAACTCGCTTCCCATCACCACATCATGTTTAATTTTTATAATAGGATTTACTTCATCCCGACTGTATTTTATGGCATTTGAAATGAGGTTTGAAAACAGTTGATGAATCTGAAATGGAATAGCATTAAAAATTGGTAAAACTGCTGGAATGATGCTTATTTGGGCTTTTTTATCTGCAATCATCAAAGTCAATTCTTCCCTGATAGAAGAAATTACCTTATTCAAATTGACGGATTCATAGTTTCTTTCGTTTACGTTAGTGGTGTGCGAAAAGGTCAATAAATCATTAATTAAAGTTTGCATTCTGAGGGCAGCATCATTAATTCGTGTGATGTTAAATTTTCCATCTTCGTCCAAACTATCAGCGTGTTTTCGTAATAATCGTTCGCCAAATGTCCTGATTTTTCGCAAAGGCTCTTGCAAATCATGGGAGGCAATGTTTGAAAATTGCTCTAATTCAATATTCGCCCGCTTCAATTCCGTGATGTTTTGCTCCAACATCAACTGGGCATCAAATCTTCGTCTTAATTCTTGATAAAGTATTCTGAAAAATATAAGGAGGAATAATAAAGCTAATCCCGAAAAAATCATGGAATATAATCTAAGGTTTCGGTCTGCTTCAAGCTGGTATTGCTCACGTTCTTTTTGGAACTGCTCTTCCATCATTAAAAATCGAGTAGTAATTGCCCTAATCTCATCCATGGCTTGCTTGCCTGCTTGTATGAGCGTCATGTCTGCTTTACCTCCGCTTTCAATAATTCCGATATTGGTTTTGATAAGTTTTAATTTCATATCCGTAAACCTATCCAAAGAATCAAGTCTTCTCAGTTGAACGGAATTATCTTTTACCAAAACTTTCAAGGATTTATAGAGACCTTTAATTTTACTACTTCCCTCAATGAAGGGCAGTAAATAAGATTTGTCATGAGTCATTGAATATCCTCTGGCTCCTGTTTCTATATTCAACATGGCTTCCAGCCAATCTTTTGTCGTCAATCTCACCTGATAGGTATGTTCCACAGCATCAGTTCGCATCTTGGTTTCAAGGCTACGTTGGTAGGCTAACCAGAGGAACAAAATAAGTGTTAATAAACTAATGGTCATTGTGGAAAAAATTCCCAGAAATGCTTTGCGAAAATTCATAGTAATAAACATGGGTATTTTTTTACACAAATATTGTGTATTTTTTTACTCAAATTGGGTAAAAAATTCAAGAAACTTCCCCATCAGAAAAATCTAAGAAATGATGATATTGATTTAAAACGTACATTTACTATTAGTTACGCTTATCAATTTTACTACACTAATTAAAAATAAACCTTTAATGGCTTAAACGAGTATGAGTGGCATACTATTTTATTTTTTTACTCAAAAAAACCATGCTAAACTATGTCCGCTCAAATGTTCAAGTTATCACAATCACAGAAACAAACCTTAAAAATTTCACCCGCACAAATTCAATTACTGAATTTTTTGCAGATGAATACGATGGAATTGGAGCAACATTTGAAAAATGAGTTGGAAGAAAATCCACTTTTGGAGGAAGGAGTTGAAGAGCCAGAAAAGAATGAAGATGGCACGGGAGACTCAAATGATTTTGCGGACGGACTGGATAGTACACAAGATTTTATGGATTGGGATGAGTTCGGACACGATGATACCCCCGACTACCGAACCCGTGTAAATAATACCAGTGATAACGATGATGAATATACGCCCATTATTAGTCAATTGGTTAGTTGGAGAGAGGAATTGAAGGAACAATTTTTGATGATGTCGCTTTCTGAACGACAGCAATTTGTGGCTGAATACGTGGTTGATTCGCTCACGGATGAAGGTTATCTCACTTTCACTGCCGAGTGTATTGCCGATGATATTTCTTTTTCAAACGGGATGTTTATCGAACCTGCCGAGGTTGAAGAAATTCTGAAAATTATGTCATGTATGAAACCCGTTGGTTTGGGTTCTCGAGATTTGAAAGAATGTATGGTCAGGCAATTGCAGTGTTTAGGCACAGACAAAAAGGAAATTGAAGAAAGAAACATTGCCATCCGCATCGTTGAAAACCACTTTGAAGATTTAGCCAAAAGGAATTACGAGCGAATCATGCGTACTGCTAATATTAATCAGGAACAATTGAAAAACGCCATTCAGCTCATCGGTACGCTGAATCCTAAGCCTGTAATGGGCGGGAACAACGATACGCTGCACATAAAAGACAACGTGGTGCCAGATTATATCGTCAATGTGGATGGCGATACCATTGAAGTTGAACTGAATAACCGCCAAATTCCACCCATCAAAATCAATAAGTCTTACGTCAATCTGATGGGGGATAATCGTGCTGCCAATTCCTATGTAAATAATAAATTAAATTCTGCTAATTGGTTGATAGATGCTATTTTACAGCGTGAAAATACCATGATTAAGGTGATGCACACCATCGTGAAGATTCAATCAAACTTTTTTAAAAGGGGGGATGAAAGATTGCTAAAACCGATGATTTTGAAGGATGTTGCCGAGCGTATTGAGATGGATATTTCAACGGTTTCACGGGTAACAAGTGGTAAATACGCCCAAACGCCCTTCGGAACGATTCATTTAAAAGACTTATTTACCGAAGGATTGATGTCGGACAGTGGCGAGGAGGTTTCAAACCGTAAAATTCAGTTGGCACTCGAAGAATTAATCAAACAAGAAGACAAAAGAAATCCCCTCAACGACTTTCAATTGATGGATTTATTATCTTCGCAGGGCTTGAATGTTGCCCGCCGAACTGTTGCCAAATACCGAGATTTGATGAATATTCCTTCTATTCAAATGCGAAGGATTTTGTAACCACGGGACTCAAAACACCAACAAAGGCGAAAAACCCTAATTACTAACTACTTATACTTTATTACTCACTACTTATTAAACATTAAAAGCCCCATGACAAAACGCATATTAGTCATTGATGATGATACAGATATTTGTTTATTACTACGTCGTTTCCTGACCAAAAATGGCTATGAAGTTGCCATTGCTCATACGGGCGAAGAAGGACTTGCTACGCTTGATACTTTTCGCCCAGATTTAGTATTGACTGATTTTAAATTGGGAGATATTGACGGTGTAACCATTCTGAGTAGAATCAAAGCCAAACTTCCACATGTGGTGGTTATCATCATTACGGGATATTCGGATATAAAAGTTGCTATCAACGTGATGAAACAAGGAGCGTATGATTATATCACGAAACCGCTTTTTCCAGATGAAATATTAATTACCCTCCAAAAAGCACTTGCGGAAGCCAGCGAAGAAAAAGCTGAAACTAACCAAGTGGTCAAAACTATTCCAGCTACTTCCAGGCGTTCCGCCAACGTTCCTTATTTATTTGGCGAAGGTCCAGAATCTCAGTATTTGTATCGTCAAGTAGATTTAGTTGCCCCCACCAATTATAGCGTAATTATTTACGGAGAAAGTGGCTCGGGCAAAGAAGCCGTTGCCCTCGAAATTCACAAAAGAAGCAAACGGGCATCTGGACCATTTGTAGCAATGGACTGTGGAGCAATTTCCAGAGAATTATCCGCCAGTGAGCTCTTTGGACACGAAAAAGGTTCGTTCACGGGTGCTTTGGAACGAAAAATTGGGCATTTTGAAATGGCTAATGGTGGTACACTTTTTTTAGACGAAGTAGGTAATTTACCTTACGATGTGCAAGTATCATTGTTGCGAGTTGTGCAGGAGCGTAGAGTGCGGAGACTGGGAGGTGCCAAAGAAATTGAGATTGATGTAAGAATACTTGTGGCATCAAATGAACGCCTTTTGGATGCTGCCCGAAAGAACAATTTTCGGGAGGATTTATATTATCGTTTCAATGAATTTAGTATTGACGTGCCGCCACTTCGCAACAGAAAGACGGACATCATGATTTTTGCTAAATTCTTTTTGGAAAAAACCAATTCCGAACTCAACAAGCACGTACAAGGGTTTTCGCAAGATGCCCAAGCCGCATTTATGGAATATCCTTGGCCTGGCAATTTGCGTGAAATGCGAAATGTGATAAAACGAGCAACCTTAATGTCGGAAACGGAATGGATTGAGGCTCGTGTTTTACCTTTTGAACTACTCAATTATGATAGATTATTGAAATTGGAGAATGCTTTTGAACCCATAAATGTGGTACCCGAACCTGCTGTATATGTTCCGCCAGTGCCACAATTTGTTCAGATAAATCCGTCCATTGCCGTTAATCAGCCTATCGGAACAGATGGAGTTAATTTGAAAATTGCCTCATCAGAAGCAGAATATGAAGTAATTATAAATGCCTTGCGAAAAGTGAATTTTAACAAGAGTAAAGCCGCCGAATTATTAGGGATAGACCGCAAGACATTATACAATAAAATGCGAAATAGTAATATTGGGTAAAGACATGAATAATACATTTATTGAGACTTCTGAATCCTTTAAACTTGAACCACTCCAAGTGATGAGGATTTTTGACTTGATGCCAGATTTAGTATATGTAATTGACCTCTTCAAATATAAACTACTGTATGCCAATGAACGTTTGTACGACGTTTTGGGATATACTTGGGAAGATGTTGTTGAGATGAACTACACGCTCGGTCCTGTGATGGTGCATGACGATTTGAGTTCATTTAGTGCAAATCTATCCAATACTTTCAATAATCTTACCGAAGATGGCACTACCGAGTTTAATATGAATTTTAGGCATAAAAATGGCAAAATTAGAGAGTTGCGTAATCGAGGAACAGTGATGACTCGCCACCCAGACGGACGGAATCATTTTATTGTGGTGGTGGCAGAAGATGTAACAGAATCTCGTTTATACGAAAAAATATTAGCCGAAAAAATTAGCATTCTCGAACGACAAAGAGACCAAATGGAAGCGGCTGAATCCATTTTTAGTTATGGCAGTTGGGAATATGATGCCAAAGAAACCATGACAACTTATTCAGATGGATTATTCAAATTGTTAGGTTTATCGCCCGATGATTATCCAGAAGGAAAAATAGAGAGACTTGTTTATAATCAATTTATCGTACCCGAAGATAAACAAATGGTAGCTAATTTTTTGGCAAAAAATATTACTAAAAAAGTACCTGAATATTACCTTGAACACAAAATAATTGATGCGAATGGAAAGCTAAAACATGTGGCAATGAAAGCCAAATGTTTTTATGATGATGGGGGAAACATTAGCCGTATCTTGGGAGTAATAGCAGACCGTAGTGAGGTGGCGGCCTACCATACTGAACTGGAAAGGCGGTTAGTAGCCCTCAAAAAGAGTAATTCTGAATTGGAACAGTTTGCCTATGTGGCATCCCACGATTTGCAAGAACCTCTGCGTAAAATTACCTCTTTTGGCGAACGTTTAAATGTTAAATATGCTGATAAATTGGGCGATGAAGGCAAGTTTTTTGTAGAGAGAATGACCAACGCCGCCAATAGAATGCAAATCTTGATTCAAGATTTATTGACTTATTCCAGGGTTTCCAGACATCAAGAATCCTTTGAAACGGTGGATTTGACGGGGGTTTTCAAACAAGTTTTGAATGATTTAGAATTAAAAATTCAGGAGAAACAAGCAACCATTACTTTTCAAAATGTACCCACCATTGAGGCTCAATCATTTCAAATGTATCAATTGTTTCAAAATCTGTTCACGAATGCATTAAAATTTACTAAACCCGATGTCCCTACTGTCATTACCGTAAAATGTAGCATGGCAACGCCTGTGGAAGTAAAGGAAAACCCCACTCTTTTGCCTATTAGAAATTATTACCGCATTACGGTAAGTGACAATGGCATAGGTTTGGAAAATGAATACTCTGAAAGAATATTTGCCCTATTTCAACGCCTTCATGGTCGGTCTGAATATGAAGGAACGGGCTTGGGATTGGCAATTTGTCGTAAAATTGTGGAAGGACACCAAGGGCAAATTAAAGCCACGGGTATCTTGGGAGTAGGAACAGAGTTTATTATTTATTTACCAGAAACACAAAATATCATGAGCTAATGAAGGAAAATAGCACACCCTTAATTTTAATTGCGGATGACGATGAAGACGATCGGATGTTCACCAAAGAGGCATTCGATGAAAATTTCGAGAAAAACGAAATACGCTTTGTAAATGACGGGGTGGAACTTTTAGATTATCTCAGAAGAAAAAATAAATACGCTAATCCCGCACTAAGCCCACGCCCAAGCATTATTTTACTTGACTTGAATATGCCCAAGATGGATGGGCGAGAAGCCTTGAGAGAAATAAAGTCTGACCCTAAATTGCGTACAATTCCAGTGGTAATATTAACTACTTCCAAGGCAGAACATGATATCGTTAAAACCTATGATTTGGGCGTTAATTGCTTCATTACTAAGCCAGTATCTTTTACCGCATTTTTGGAAGTAACCCGTACTCTTGGTCATTATTGGTTTGATATTGTTAAACTTCCTAACTACAAAGATTAATGCAAAAAAATAAAATTAGCCTATTATTAGTTGATGATGATGAGGATGATTTCTATCTGACCTCCGATTATCTGCGAGCAATTCCTAATATGGAATTTGAAATTACCTGGGCAAAATCATTCAACGAAGCCTTGGTAGAGTTAGAACACTGCCACTTTCAATTGTGTTTTTTTGATTTTTTGTTGGGTGCAAAAACAGGTTTAGATTTATTGAAAATAGCACTTCAAAAAAATGTTGATTGTCCCATTGTGTTATTAACGGGCAAAGGTGACAATCAAGTTGATATTGAAGCTATGCGGTTGGGGGCGATGGATTATTTGGTAAAAAGTACGCTGGATAGTGAAAAACTCGACCGCTGTATTCGATATTCCATCGAAAGGTCGGAAGTGCTGCGGCGTACTCGTGAAAATGAAATTCGCTTGCGTAAAATTTTTGCTCAACTAAAAGATGCTGTAATCTTGAAACGCCACGATACCGAAACCCTATTTTATCATAATCAAGCAGCATTAGATTTATTGGGTTTTGACGAAAATGAAATAATTGGCAAAGACATTAGAGACCTTTTATTATCGCCTTCGTTGTGGGATAAAAATGCCAAAGATTTAGTAGAAAAAGGAATTGTAGAGAATGTAGAAATGTGGTTTTTGCGTAAAAGTGGCGAACGAGTTCTGTGTTCTATGCACGCCACTTTACACGAGGATAGCGATAAAAAACTCTATTATCTTCTTGTAATTCAAGATATTACGCAAAGAAAAAGAGCTGAAAGAGAAAATATTTTATCTGAAAAAGCGGCATCTACTGCCCGTTTGGTGCGTGCCTTGGCTCATGAAGTCCGTAACCCCCTAACCAACATCCACTTAGCCCTCGACCAACTCCAACCTGAATTGTTGGACGATGACCATAAGCTATTTGCCGACATTATTCGCCGCAATGGACAACGGATTAATACCCTAATTACTGAACTTCTATATTCATTTCGTCAGCAAGAAACAACCCTACAAATTATATCCTCACATGATTTAATAGATGATATTTTGGTGGATGCTGCCGATAGAATCAACCTCAAAAAGATAAACGTCATCAAGAACTATGGAAATGATGTTAACTTAAAATTGGATGCCCCCAAGATAAAAATTGCCCTGCTTAATTTATTGATGAATTCAATTGAAGCCATGCAAGAGAATACGGGCGAACTGAATATTTCAACCTATAATTTGGGCAATTCACTATACATCAAAATAAAAGACA
The DNA here is from genome assembly GCA_031423975.1 of Cytophagales bacterium. Lineage (GTDB taxonomy): Bacteria > Bacteroidota > Bacteroidia > Cytophagales > Spirosomataceae > Arcicella. The sequence goes on from JANPGQ010000662.1 coordinate 15,188, forward strand.
ATGGCATAGGCATCAGCGAAGAAAATATTAACCGTTTATTTGAACCATATTTTACCTCAAAACCAAACGGAATGGGCTTAGGACTTACGGCAACACTCAACATTTTACAGTCTCATAGAGCAAGCGTTGAGGTGGAATCCGAAGAAGGGAAAGGTTCTACTTTCATCGTATCATTCCCAGTTTTGTAGTATAGAAAGTAAAATATTTACGATTACTTAGATTTACGATTTTCCGCCATTGTTGGAGTTTTCTCCAACAATAGCGGAACTACAACAACGGCGTATAAAACCAATACTAATCACTATTTATCTCAGTTGATATATCAGAGAATACAACTCTCGTTTCATGCTTCCGAAAGAAAGCCCGACTCATTTCAATAATCGTCAGCAATAATACTAATCCAATCCCAAACACCGCCGTCCAAACGATAAACCTTTGGTAAACATCAGCTCCCAAACGGGCGTAAATTATGCCAGAAAAAGCCCAAATAACGGAGAATCCAAGGTAAAAATTTCTTAGTTTTATTAGGGCGTAGCTCGCAATACAAGCCGCCACCACAATCAATAGACACGTCCAAAATACCTCACTTTCACCTGCTCTGTCCCAACGTACACTCACCAAAAATGCCGTAATATTAGCTATTGTTGCCACACAAATCCAACCCAAATACATTCCAAAAGGGGCTTTAATGGCAAATCGTGAAGCATTTGATAAATAAATAGTGATGGTATCAAGGCGTTGATTGATATTGATAAGTTGTGCCAAAAATAAGAGCATCACAACTACTGATGCCCCCAAATATTCATAATGCCAAACAAAAATCCAAGTAGCATTCAAAACACAAGTGATGATAAATCTAAAATTAATTAATAAGACGGTTTCGGCAGTAATTGCATCCACTCTACTATTGAATAAGCCTTTGCTTTGTTTTATACAAAAGATAAAAAGCAATAGATAAATTATGCCCCAAATAGCAAAAGTGATAGGAGCAGGGACAAAAAGATTGGGATATTGATTAGATAATTGCCCTGTATTTTTGTTGTTGATAGGTAAATAATTCGCTAAAAAATTAACGAAAACCATTCCCAAAAAGAAAACCCAATTAAGGATTTGAAAGGTTTTTACGGCTGTCGTATTCAGAATATTTTTCATGTATTTTTTGTTTAAGGGTTTAATAATCAATGGTTTAAATTGTCTTCTTATTTTCCAATTCCTCTTTGGGAATACCCGAATGGTCAATATCTTTTTTGGCTTCTGCCGAACGAAAATCCGTGTATTTGTTGGGCTGAATACTTCGACCATAAAAATTGGTATAAGCCTTTGTAAATTCTGCCCCAAAATAAAGAATTAAAGCTGAATAATATACCCAAAGCAAAATAATGACTAACGACCCTGCCGCCCCGAAGGTAGAACCAACGCTGGAATTTCCTAAATATAACCCTATGGCATATTTACCAATCATAAATAATAAAGAAGTAAAACCCGCCCCCACGAAGGCATCCCGCCACTTAATTTTTCCATCGGGCAGAACCTTGAAAATTACGGTAAATAATAAAGCAATAACTGCCCACACTACCAATAAGTTTATTGCCCAAAAAATGTAAATAGTTGCCTCTGAAAATAGCAATTGTACTTTATGGCTAAAAGCGTTCAAAACGGCATTGATTACCAGCGAAACTAACAGTAAAAAACCTAATGACACAATCAAAGAAAAAGATAGAAAGCGAGTTATCAGATACTTCACAATTCCGTTTTTGGGTTTAGGTTTCAAACCCCAAATTACGTTGATGGCATCTTGGATTTCGGCAAATGTTCCCGTTGCACCAATCACCAAAGTTATCACCCCCACTACAGCTGCCCAAGTGGATTGTCCCGAGCGTTGAGCATTTTTTAAAATTTCCTGAATCTGCTTGGCGGCATCACTGCCAATGAGTCCATTTATTTGTTCATATACCTGCCCTTGTACGGCTTCTCTACCAAAGAAAATACCACCCAAGCTAATGATTATCAATAGCATAGGTGCTAATGAGAATAACGTATAGTATGATAATGATGCACTTAGTCGCATGGCATTATCACTTAAAAAACAATTAAACGTATCCTTTAAAATTGACCAATAGTCTTTGAGTTTTCGCTTCATAATAAAATTTGTATGGTGATTAGTAAAGGTTATTAGTGCGTTAATTACCAACTATACTTTACCCAATCTAAGACTATACCACATTATTTTGGGGTATTAATTCCACACTTTCATGAAGTATTTATAAATAATCACCCAAATGTATAGTTTTTTTTAAATGGTACGAATTTTTTTGTTTAGTTATCGAATTAATTTCTTTGATAAACTAAATAAATATTTCACAAACTAAACAAATAATACTATGAGCAATATCCTGTATTTAGTAGCGGTAATTTTAATCATTGGTTGGCTCTTAGGGGCGTTCGCATACAGTGCTGGTGGCTTAATTCACATACTTTTAGTATTGGCAATTATTTCACTTATTTTTGGCTTTATCAGAAGAGGTAGGATATGACATTTGTCTGACCTCTAAATCTTTAAAAAACAAATCTTCAATCATGGAAACTTTATTATTAATTGTCGTTTTAGGAATGGGTGGTTTAATCATGTCATCATTTTTATTTGTTGATAACAATCAAGATGATTTCAGATTTATTAAAAAAAATGTGAATCACGATGACTTTTTCCGAAAAGTAAAAGCGAATGCACATCGTATTCGATAGATGATTAATGAAGTTTCTGTGTAAAAATATAAACCTGTAAAATTGAAAATTAAATAATCTAAATCTTTCATAAATATAAGTATCTAAATCTTTTGAATTTTATTGGCTAAATCTATCATTAATAAATTATCCTTTGGCTTTATGTTAGGGGATTTTTTTTTGCCCAAAAATGAATATTTTCACAACATATTCTTTTAAAGGTCGTTAAAAAAATACGCTTTTCCACTGTTTTCTAATTATATACCGATAAATACCGATTACTAATCAGTATTTATATTTATTCAAAAACCGTATATCAGGTTGTATCTTTGTACATAAAAATAAAGCAAAGTGCCTAAACTAATACCCCATAGAAATATCGTATTACTGGTCGTCTTTTTAATAGTATCTTGGGTGAGTAATGCTCAGACCACTTCTATTATAAGGGATGGAATAAGTGATGGCATTTGTCCTGGAGGTTCAACAAGACTTTTTTCTTCTGACCCAACATTAGTAAGTTATCAATGGCAAAATCTTACAACTACTGGCTGGTCGGCTATACCTTATAAGACGAATAATGATTTAAGTGTTAATTACACACAGGCAGGCAGATATCGTTTGCTTGCAACGAATAATGTGGGGCAGAATGTGGTTTCTAATGAAATAAATCTAATACAATTGACTCCCCCACCCACACCTGTGATTACGCCAAGTCGTGCGGTTAATCAAATTTGTCAAGGAGATTCCTTGATTTTAAGTACTAATATTATAAGTGGATATTTTTATTATTGGAGTTTTAATAATATTGAATTAGTAATTCCTCAAAGTGATAAAATAGTAGCCAAGAAAGCGGGAGCTTATGAACTGAGGGTGGTAGATAACAGTAGTGGTAGCAATTCGTGTCCAGCGTATTCTTTGCCTTACAAATTGGATTATACCTCTGTAGTAGCGGTTAAAATAGATTCAATTCCCCCCTTTTGTAGCCTTAGTGCATCCCCCGTAAACCTGATAGCAACGCCCACAGGAGGGAAATTTAAGGGGAAAGGTGTCACTGATGCCGTCAATGGTACTTTTAGTCCATCGGTTGCAGGTTTGGGCAAACACACCATTACTTATTCAGTAGCCGATGCAGGAGCGTGTCCAGAACGAACCGAAAATCGTATCATTACGGTAGCCTTTCCTGATGCTAACATCACCACCAACACGGGCAGAACACAGTTTTGCTTAGGAGATATTGCTACTCTTTCTGCCCCAGCAAGTATGAAAAAATATGAATGGTTTTTGAATGGAAATTCAGTGGGAAGTAATAGTAA
>JANPGQ010000663.1:0-5754 GCA_031423975.1 Cytophagales bacterium
CTATTGCTCCTAAATTTACGTTTTACCAAAGTATCAAGCCCACATTCCCAACCTTTTTGGGTTTCGTCAAAAGGCGTAATTTGGTATAGATTTTGGCTCAAATCTTTGGGTTCGATAATGTCAAAATTCCCTTGTTGAACATAAGCCCCCGAAAAACCCAAAGGTGATAAATCAAACCTTACTGAAAGCGATTTATCTTTCACACAAGTACCCGTAAAAGTCTGAATATCGGGATGTTCTTTCATTAATTCTACCATAAAATTTGAAGTTTCTTCCACTTCAAAAGACTTTATTAGTCCGCTTGGCGTTGGTAAATCAAGCAATATTTTTGCCTTAAAATCTGCCTTATATTGATTTGATTTAGCCAAACTTATATTTGACTTAATCGTCTGATAATCAAACAATAAAGTTCTTGGATTTGGACTTTGAGCAAGGATAAATAATGGGAAAATAGTCAATAAAAGCAAAAATAATTGTTTCATGAGTTAAATTGGTAAGGATAATATTTTCAAATAACTGTCAAGATTTATAAAAGTTTGCGTTTTTTTGTAAAACAAAAATTTTATTTACCACATAGATATGATAGTTAAGATAGATTATTTTGTCGTAAAAATTTAAAACTATCTTTTCTATCATACCTATGTGGTAAAACTATTATTTAACACAATTCAAATGCCAAAATTAAAATTAGTCTTTTTCATGCTTTTTGCCATCGCACAGGCAAGTGCTCAATACACTCGTCAAGATACACTCAGAGGTACGCTTTCGCCTATACGTTCATGCTATGACGTTACTTTTTACGACCTTAAACTCAAAGTTATTCCGTTTTCGCAAAGTATCGAAGGCTCAAATACTATTTATTACAAAGCAACGACTGACTTCAAAAAAATGCAAGTCGATTTATTCGCTAATATGCAGATAACCAATATTTTACAGAATGATAAACCCGTAAAATTTACCCGTGAAGGTAATGCTATATTTATTAATCTTACTGAAATTCAGAAAAAAGGGAAGCATTATTCCATCAAAATTGACTATCGTGGGAAGCCGCAAATTGCCCGAAATCCACCGTGGGATGGCGGTTTTACTTGGAAAAAAGATGCTAATGGAAAGGACTGGATTGTGGTTTCTTGCGAAGGTACGGGGGCGAGTTTATGGTTTCCCAACAAAGACCATCTTTCAGACGAACCCGATTCGGTACGATTCAGTTGTGCCGTTCCAAAAGGGCTAATGTTCGTTTCTAATGGAAATTTACGAAGTACGAAAGAATTGAAAATAAACCCCCAAACCATTGATAATAAAGCACTTGAAGGCGTAAAAGAAATGCCTTATACTGAATATGAATGGTTTGTGAGTTATCCCATCAACAATTATAATATCACGCTTAATATTGCGGATTATGGCAATTTCAAGGACGTTTATACCGCCCAGGATGGAACAACTTTAGATTTGGATTATTATGTTTTGAAGGCAAATCTTGAAAAAGCCAAGAATCAATTCAAGCAAGTGAAGCCCATGTTGGCTTGTTATGAAAAATATTTTGGCAAATATCCTTTTCCAAAAGACGGCTACGCTTTGGTAGAAACGCCTTATTGGGGCATGGAACATCAGTCGGCGGTGGCGTATGGTAATAATTACAAAAACAATGATTATGGCTTTGATTTTATCATTATTCATGAATCTGGACATGAATATTTTGGCAATTCATTGAGCTGCAACGACCAAGCCGAAATGTGGATTCACGAATCTTTCACGACCTACATGGAAGCCCTGTACGTGGAATGTACGCAGACTTACGAGAAATCTATTCAATATTTGGAAAAGCAAAAAGCCAATATTCGGAATAAAAACCCCTTGATTGGCATTTTTAATATCAATTACAATCATCCAGATTCGGATATTTATTACAAAGGAACGTGGATGTTGCAAACCCTTCGTAATGTGGTAAATGATGATAAAATTTGGTTTGAAACCTTAAAAGGCTTAGCAACAAAGTTTAAAATAAGTAATGTAACGACTGAACAAATCATTAATTATTTTAATCAAAAAACGGGTAAAAATCTTACGCCAATATTTGGTATGTATCTCAAAACCAATCATATACCTACTTTGCAGTATCAAGTAGCAACGGAAGGAAATAATGTAGAGTTGCGTTATCGTTGGAAAGATGCTGATGATAGTATGCCCATCAAAGCAGGTTTTGGCTTACAGAATTATGAGGTAATTATGCCCACCAAAGATTGGCAAAAGAAATCTTTTCCAAAAGTTGAGGGCAAGGAGTTTAAGATTGCAACTGAATTATTTTATATCAAAACAGAGAAGATTTAGTTTTCATTTCCGATATGAAAAAGGTAATTTTGTATCACATAAAACAAAATTAGAATATGAAATTTGGTGTAGTAGTATTTCCTGGTTCAAATTGTGATGACGATACCGTTGGAATTTTCCAGTCGATGGGACAAGAAGCCGTAAAATTATGGCATAAAGATACCGACTTGCAAGGTTGCGATTTTATCATCATTCCAGGCGGTTTTTCGTATGGCGATTATTTGCGTTCAGGAGCAATTGCTCGTTTTTCGCCCATCATGGAAAGTGTCATTGAACACGCTAATAAGGGAGGATATTTATTAGGAATTTGCAATGGTTTTCAAGTATTGGTGGAGGCAGGTTTATTGCCAGGGATTTTATTGAGAAATGACCATCAAAAGTTTAATTCTAAAAATATTTATTTACTTTCTCAAACTTCTAATTCATTATTAACCAACGGTTTAGATGGTAGCAAAGCCTATAAAATTCCGATTGCTCATGCCGAAGGCAGATATTTTACTGATGCTAAAACGTTGCAAGAATTGAATGATAATAGCCAAATATTATTCCGTTATTGTGATGCCGATGGAAACATCACCGAAGCATCAAACCCCAACGGTAGCCTTGAAAATATCGCTGGAATTTGCAACAAAAACCGTAATGTATTCGGTATGATGCCCCACCCAGAACGTGCCGCCGACCCTGCTTTGAACAATACGGACGGTTTGGAGATTTTGCAACAAATTATTTCGGAAGTTTTAGTATAAATAAATAGCCTTTTGGCAAGTAATAAAAGCCCTGTAATTGAAAAATTGCAGGGCTTTTATTATTGATTTCAGTAGCTATTTAACAAAATCTACTTTTACCATAAAATCATCATCATCTTTCCAAAACACATAAAAATGTCCGAAATCTCACGTCGTAATTTTCTATTTCAAGCGGGTCTTTTGACTACCGCATCGCTTTTACCTTGGGATAGTTTTGCCAAAGTTCCCAATCTAAAATTAGCTTATTCCGCCATTACTTGGGGTGGTAAAGATTTGGATGCCATGAAAGATATTGCCTCATTGGGCTTCAAAGGCGTACAATTGCGGGCAAATACTTATGATACGTACAAAACCAAAGTACTGGAATTAAAGGAGCAAATTATGGCAAACGGTTTGGCTTTACCCATGTTTTCGAGCGGAAATGTGGAAATTGACCCTGCCAAAGAAGCCAGCAATATTGACTATCACGTTGCCCACGCCAGTTTTGTGAAAGCTTTGGGTGGAACGCATATTCAATTGACCAATTCGCTTCGTCAGAAAGATAAAGCACCAACTACCGAAGAACTAAAAAGATTGGCTTTTGTGATGAACGAAATTGGCAAACAAACGGCTGATTTGGGCATTCAAACTACCTATCATAATCACATGAATCAGTTTGGCGAAACGCCCGAAGAAGTTGATATTATCGTACAAGAAATGAATCCAAAATATCTCAAATTATTGTTGGATGTTGCCCATTATCATCAAGGTGGCGGAGATTCAGCCAAAGCGGTTTTGCAGTACAAAGACATCATTGAAGCCTTGCACCTCAAAGATGTGCAAAGTCCCTTGCCCGACAAACCTAACGACCTTAAAGCCTATAAATTTGTGGAATTGGGGCAAGGAAATGTTAATTTGAAAGGCGTTTTTGAGAATTTAGCCAAAATAAAATTCAACAAATGGGGCATTGTAGAATTGGATGGCGTACCAGACAAAACTCGTACTCCCAAACAATGCGGAGAGATTAGCAAAGCATTTTTGAAAGATACTATTGGGTTTAAGTTTTGAGTAAAATTATCAGAAAAAAAATAGACCTCCAATTCAACAGATTTAACGAATTGACACAGATTTTTTATAATTTTATCTGTATAAATACGATTAATCTTTTGAATCGGTGGTCTATTTTTTTTGCAATAAATTCTCTACAGTTCCGAAAATTTAGTCAATGTTTTAAGCCAACGTAGCCGTCAAGGTGATTTCAGCATTTAATAAACGTGAAATTGGGCATTTTTCTTTAGCAGCCAAAGCCGTAGTTTGAAATTGTTCTTCGGTGATATTGGGAATAGTTGCCGTTAAATCTAAACTGATATTGGTAATTGTGCCATCTTCAAAAGTAACTTTTGCCACGGTATCAATATTGTCTGCCGTAAAACCCGCCTCATTCAAAAGGAAGCTAAATTGCATTGAAAAGCAACCCGCATGAGCCGCTCCAATTAATTCTTCTGGATTTGTGCCAACTCCTTCCGCAAAACGAGTTTTAAATGATAATTGGGCATTATCCAAAGTTGTACTTTGGGTTGAAATAGTACCAACGCCTTCCATTCCTGTACCTTTCCAATTTGCCGATGCTTGTCTTGTAAATTTCATTTTCTTTTATATTAAGTTTAATACTGTTTGATTATGATACAAATTTCAGCATCAAATGTTATTAAAACTTTAACCTAAGTTAAAATCTTCTCGGGAAGTGTACTTATTTTTCAGAAATTCTTTTTCTAATTCTACTCAACGATGGACCTTGAATGCCTAAATATGAAGAAATGTGATACAACGGAATGGCATTTAATATATCTGGATGTTGAGCCACCAAATCTAAATACCGTTGTTCAGGAGTTTGAAACAGTAAACTTTCGGTTCGGTTCAAGGCCACATTTGAAGCCTGTTCTGCAATGAGTCGGCCCAGTCTTTCCCATTCATGCGAAGCTTGATAGAGCGATAACAGGTGGTCGATATGAATATACACCACCTTTGAATTAACCATAGATTGGGTATAAAAATGACAAGGAATTTGGTTGATAAAACTGGCATACGACACCACAATTTGGTTGTTTGTATAGAAAAATACATTTTTTTCATCGCCCGATTTTTCGTCTAAATAATAGGTTCTGAAAACCCCATCCACCACAAAACCCAAATATTTGCAAACCTGCTGAAAATCATTATAAAATTCACCTTTTTTGTATTCTCGCACTTGCCAATACTGCTCTGAAAGCCCAAAAGACTCTTCACTCATCCCTGCGAATTCTTTAAACGCTTTCTTCAAAAGTGTGATTTCATTCATAATTTTAATGATTGCCATCCTTTTTTTAAAGGAAATTAGCTTCTAATATCCAACCGTTGCCGACAAAGAAAATGAAGTAATCCAAAAATATTTGCCTGGGTCAAAAATACTTTCTTGATGCACGATTGACAATCCCGCCCCAATGAAATTTCGGTTATTTTTGATTTTAAAGGTATTACTTATGTCAAATTTCTGCGAATTTAAGCCCACAATTGGCTGGTATGCCGCATCAAAACCAAAACGATTAATTTCTGGCGAAAAACCAAAACCCGTCGAAACAGAAAAATACTGATTAGCAGTAGCCCTGTATTTTCGGTAAGTAACACTAACAGATTTACTCAATCCCTCATTGCTTGGAATAAG
>JANPGQ010000664.1:0-3795 GCA_031423975.1 Cytophagales bacterium
TTTTCGGTAAAGGTAGATTTCAAACCATTTACCGTAACATTTACCGTAGCATTGCCCGTTGTTGGCGAGGCTTTCACGGCAAAATAGGCTCTTCCTTCTTTTTCCGCAGGAATATTTATGGTTTGGGTTTTACTGCCTACAATGCTCAAACCACCTGTTAATGAGACTGTTGCCGTTGCAATGGCATCTTGTTTTGTGGTATTGGTAATATTTACAGGTACTTGAATTTCATCATTTGGCGAGGCAAATCTTGGCAAAGCAGTAGAAATTACTAATGGATCGGCGACTTTCATATTTTTGGTTGCTGAACCAAAGGCTTCACCTTTATACGCCACCGCCATAATGCGTAAATCGCCTGAAAATTGGGGAATATCAATCTCGAAAGTGGTCTCCCCTCCTATTCCTGTTTCCACAATTCCTGACCAAATCGCTACTAAATTTACTCGTCCATTGTTTAGCGGATTCACTCGTTTTTGCATATCGTAACCATCACCACCGACCGAAGAACTTCCCGAAATTGACAATTCTGGAAATAGAAAAGGGTACAAATCATAGCTATCAACCTCCAAAGCCTGTTTTTGATAGAAAAATGCGTAAGGGTCAGGCGTTTTGAAATTTTTGAGTTGAAGGATTCCTTCGTCAACTACCGCAATGGTCAATTCGGTATTGGCTTTTGTTTTGATAGTAATTTTCTGTTTCATCTTTGAACGAGACTTTTCCACTGCCACAATTTCCACGGGCAAAGCATTATCAGCATCTTCCACCATCACAGGAGCATATCCGTGAGCCACCGTGAGAGGCAGATTTGAACCATCCATCGGGCGAATCAACGTTGCCGACACATACACATTGGGCAAATGTTCCTTGCCAATGGTGAAGCTCAATTCGGCCGATTTTTTATCCGTTTCTACCACATAATGCTCCAAAACGTGGTTTCTTTCCACCGTTACAATAAGCTTTCCTGCAAATGGTGTTTTGAAAAGTACCTTTGCTTTGTCGCCTACTTGATATTTCTCTTTGTCAAATTGCATGTCCACTTTTCCTTCATTATTTACCTCAAACGAAGAGTTTTCTGTTGTGCCAAATCCATAAGCATAAAAGCCCTGAGCCGTCCAAGATTTTGCTCCTTCGCTATGCACACGCACCTCATACTCGCCCGAAATGGGTGGAGCGTAAGAAACATTTGCCACGCCATTCGCAAAATTCATCGTGCGAGAATAGACTACTTTCGTTTGTTTTTTAGAAGAATATTTCATCGAATTATCAGCATTTTTTTCGATAACCGTCTGATAATCAAATCTTACTATTTCAACTCTTCCTTTCGCCGTAACGGGTTTTCCATCTTTATTCAACGCCACCAACGGGATTTGCGTAGGTACATTTGTACCCAAATAAGTATCTGGCATTCCGATTCCGTAAAAAACGGGTTGCGTAAAAATATCCAAAGTTTTCAACCGATTCACGGGACGACCCGTTTCGTCAAAAACCGTAACGTAAGCCTTCGCTTCCAACACACCCATATCTGAGTAGGTAGCAGGGATTTGGAAACCTTCGGAAGCAATACCATTTTCGTTGGTTACTCCCTGCCGTGGGATAGATTCAAAATTGGTATTATCCTCAATATCAAATACATAACCCTTGTAATCTTTGGGTTGAAAGAGTTTTCTATTGAGTCTCAATTCCATCTCGTAATTCCGATTTGAAGCGGGCGGACCAAACAAATTGAGAGCCGTTGCCGTAATTTGGAGGGTTTCACCATTTTTGTAAAACTCCTTACCCGCTTTCACTTCCACCTTAATACGGTCGGGCATAAATTCCTCGATAGAAATATTACGAGACGACAGCGAAACATCGTTGGCATTCAGCACCTCCACCACATACACGCCCGTGATAGATGAACGGTCTGTCGGAATGGACATTTCGACTGCCCCCTGTGCATTTGTCGTCTTTTTGAAGGTTTTAAATTCCTTTCCGTTGGGTAAAAGCAAGCGAATTTTTACAGGAATTTCACCCACCGATCCCCAATTTTGTTTACGGATAACGGTGTTGAAATGGAGCGTTTCACCAGGGCGATAAATATCACGGTCGCCATAGATAAATGCCTCAAAACCAGAGGTGTTATCTCGTTTTCCTTCCACATCAAAACGGGAGGTTTCCACCTGCGAACCATCCATAAAAAGGTAATTAAAATCGTCTTCGGTATTGGCGGTAATCATGGCAGTTTTAAACTTCGAGTCCTTAAAATCTTTGAAAGTTGCCATGCCTTTACTATCCGTTTTCACGGTCTGAATCACCTGATTGTTGGATGAAATTAATTTTACCTCCACACCGCCCATAGGTTCGGCAGTTTTAATAGAATTTGTAAAGACAACTACCTCATTTTCAGACGATTTCATTATCATTCCAATGTCCGAAATACTCACTAATTTGGTCGCACGGTTATAATATTCATCGTTAGAATTGATGCTCACCAGATAGATTCCTTTGATATTATTTTGTTCGGGCAACGATAAATTCAAGGCACGCACGCCCTTTGCTTTGGCAAGATTGGCAGTCTCAACGGTTTTGTTCACAATCACATCCGAATATTGTCCAGATTCATCCGTATCGTAGTCATAAATAGTATTGTTAGTACCGCCTTCTTCTGTATAATTATCGTAGTTTTGATAACGTCCATTCGTCAAAAAGTGCAAAATATTATTTTCATAAATCTTGGCAATCCTCACGTTTACTTTGGGCGTATTCACAATATTTACCGCAATATTTTTATTTCCTTTTGACGATAAATAAACGGCTTTTTTATTGATAAATCCAATGGCGGCGGGCATTTGTCCAAAATACAAATCCTTGGTATAATCCTCTGATAATGAAGCCCCAAGCACCCCTTTTGCCGATGGGTTAATCGTCAAAACGTAGTTGTCAGTTTCATTAAAATCCCCTCTGATGATGAAACCATTTTCGGTAATTTCTGCCTTAGTTTCCAAAGTTGGTGTGGCAGATTTAGGCTTTGGTGCGGCGGCGGGTTTTTCAATCGGATTCCCCAAAGAGTCATATTCTACAATGGGTTCTTCTACCACTTCCTCGGCCCCATTGATTTCTATTTTATAGATTTTGCTCAAATCTTCTGCTGAAATTGACTGATTGGTAATGACTTTCACAAAACCCTGATTATTTTCAAAACCATGCTGTACATCGTTGATTTCAAGGATTTTAATATCAGGCAAAGCCGTTTCCAAAGTCAATTCTTCGGGTGTTTCAAATTTAGAATTTGGCATCGAAAGCCCTTTGTCCAAATTGATTTTCAAAGATTTCCCTTCTCCCTCAGATAGTCCTTTCACCTTCACGCTTACACTGGCAGACGTACCCGACTGGTTCATCTGAAAATCATATTTTTTATCGCCTGAATCACTGATTTTCAAGAGTTTAGCTACCTCTTGCGGATTGACAGGATAATTGAAATTAAGTTTCAAAACTGCCACTCCTTGTCCATCATCACGAGATTTTGTCCAATAAGATTCCACATTTTCCAATTTCAAATAAGGCGTATGAAAAGTAATTTTATCGCCACTTACGCCATATTTTTTCTCCGATTTATTTACAATCGACTTACTGAGGGTTGCGGTGTATTCAGTAGCAGGAGAAAACCCCACGGCTGGCGAGAAAATAAGCTCATTGCTGGCAGTCCATTTGAACTTCCCCTCTACTTTAGGCGAAATTTCGATATACGGTTCAGCCTCCCAAGTATTGAGGTCGCCCTCACGTACAAGGTCTTTGTCGAAGGTAAAGACAAGATTT
>JANPGQ010000665.1:0-1746 GCA_031423975.1 Cytophagales bacterium
GCAACAAATAATTTATCACAAAGGGGGCTTTGGGCTATTCTCCATGCAAAAGCGTGTTCACGTCCGCCCGAACCTAAAATTAGTGTATTCATTTTTAAAGTATCTCAATTAATTCTGTGAAAGAATCAATAACTTGCTCTAAATAAGCTATTTTTAACCGATTTATTCTCCTGATAATCAATCGGTTATCTAAAGAAGCAACTTTATTCATTCTGATAAAACTTGGCTTAAGCATCGGTGCATCTACCTCATTTTGGTGGATACGAAACCCTAAGCCATCATTAAAATCGGTTCCAGTTATTGGTAATAAAATTATTTCATCAACATGATTTATTGAAATATTTGAAATGACCAATGCAGGTCTAATTTTATTCCCTTCACCATCAGAAAATGGAAATTCTACTAATACAATGTCGCCTTGTTTAAACATATTTTATTTCATTTCGGGCATAGACAACCAATCAGAAAAATCTTCGTCAGATTTCCATGAAGAAGGTAGGTGTCTTGATAAACTTTTCAGTTCTTCAACCGTCCAGCTATTATTCATAGGACTTTCAATTATTGGTTGAATTTGTTCCCAAAGACTTTGCCAAATCGTTAAATCAAGTTGCACTGCGACTTTCTGTCCTTCATCATTAGTTAAATAATTGACTCCTTTCATAAAATTTATGACTTGTCTAATATTTTAATTTTATTCAAAAACTTTTCCAAAGTTTTACTATCTCAATACTGGTTTTCAAATACTAATAACCAACCCTCTAATTCGCTACTTCACTCAAAAATTTAATTCTCATCAATCTCAATTCTTCTTCCGTAATGTCCTCAATATCACAAGTATCTAAAGCCGTAGCGATGTTATCGGTTTCGGATTCCATGAAATATTCATAGATTTCCTCCTGCTTGTCGGGTTCAATTACTTGGTTGATATAATAATCAAGATTCAATTTTGTACCTGAATAACAGATATGCTCAATTTCAACGATAATGTCTGCCATTGAGAGTTCTTTTTGTTCGGCAATAATGTCTAAATCAATTTTTCTATCAACCTGTTGAATAATATGAATCTTGATTTTTGATTTATTTACCGCTGATTTCACCACCACTTCCTGAGCGGTTTCAATCTCGTTATCCTCTACATATTTTGTGATAGCATCAATAAAAGCCTTTCCAAATTTCACCACTTTGCCCATACCCACACCATTGATTTGAGCCATCTCATCTTTGGTGGTTGGGTAAGTAGTTGCCATCTCTTCTAACGATGGGTCTTGGAAAATAACATACGGAGGAAGGTTTTTATCTTTGGCAAGTTTCTTCCGAATGTTTTTTAGCAATTCAAACAAGGCTACATCATAAGAACCTGCACTACTGGCGGCTTCTTTTTCTTCGTCTTCTTCTATCTTTTCATTTTCATAATCATGGTCTTTTGAAAGCGTGAGCGGATAGGGGTCTTTTACGTATTCACGACCTTTTTCCGAAACCTTCAATACGCCATAATTATCAACATCTTTTTCTAAAAAGCCTAAAATAGCTATCTGACGCACCATTGAAACGCATTGCTCTATCGGTTCAGGTTCGGTATTTTTTCTTCCTTTTTTGGCTTTTGGGGCTTTTTTGGCTTTGGCTTTCGGAATTGGATTTCCATCCTCATCTTCTTCATCTGAAAATTCTGGGTCATCGTCATCATCATCGTCATCGTCGTCATCATCATCCGAAGCCAATTTGAAGTATTGTTTTGCTTTGCCAAAC
>JANPGQ010000666.1:0-2187 GCA_031423975.1 Cytophagales bacterium
GAATGTTTGATTTATTAGGTGATGATATGAAAGGCAAAATGGAAGCGGCAATCCCCATGAAACGCTTTGGACAGCCCGAAGAAATAGCCGAAGCTATTGTGTGGTTATGTTCAGATGCAGCATCGTTTATTACAGCTCACGCTTTACCGATTGATGGTGGAATGATGGCGGGTTGAAGCATATATTTAATCAAAAAAGCCACTCAGAACGCTCTGAATGGCTTTTTTGATTAATCATTGAGTCCTCTATCAAAACTCCGTTTTACATCTTTTTCTTTAATAGAATCTCGTTTGTCGTATAGTTTTTTACCTTTGGCTAAGGCGATGTCTATTTTGGCAAAACCCCTGTCTGAAATATACATTCGAGTGGGAATGATGGTCAAACCTACGTCTTTGAGCTTGTTTGTTAACTTTTTGAGTTCTCGTTTGGTCAATAATAACTTGCGGTCTTGAAGGGGCTGATGGTTATAATGGGTACCTTCATCGTATTTGGCAATATTCATTTGGCGAATATATAATTCATCCCCCAAGAACAAACAATAAGCATCGGTCAGGTTTACTTTTCCCTGACGGATTGACTTAATTTCCGTTCCCATCAGCATAACTCCTGCCGTATATTTTTCCAGAAAAGCATACTCAAATGATGCCCTTCGGTTTTTGATTTCAATATTTTTTTCTATTTTTTCTTTCATTGTTTAGGGATTGGTGATTAGTAACTGGTAATTAGTAAAGCCGATTTCTTTGAAAATATTCTTATAAAATCTAATCACTAACCACCAACAACTAATCACTAAAACTACTTAGAGCTATAATTCGGTGCTTCCTTAGAGATTGAAATATCGTGTGGATGGCTTTCTTTTACGCCTGCCGAGGTGATTTTTACGAATTGTGCTTGTTTCAAAGCCTCAATATTGGCTGCTCCACAATAACCCATTCCTGCTTTCAGTCCGCCTACCATTTGGTAAATAATTTCCGAAACCGAACCCTTAAACGGTACTCTGCCCACGATTCCTTCGGGTACTAATTTTTTAATATCATCCTCCGCATCTTGGAAATAACGGTCTTTTGAACCATCTTCCATTGCCTCCACCGAACCCATACCACGATATGACTTGAATTTACGACCTTCAAAAAGCACTACTTCGCCTGGGGCTTCATCCGTTCCTGCCAACATTGACCCCACCATGATTGAACTGGCACCTCCCGCAATTGCCTTCACAATATCACCTGAAAAACGAATTCCACCATCTGCCACGATGGGTACATCCAAATCTGCTACGGCTTTGGCGGCTTCATAAACGGCTGAAAGCTGTGGCATTCCCACTCCCGCAATGATACGAGTAGTACAAATACTTCCTGGACCAACACCCACTTTCACGGCATCCGCACCTGCTTCTGCCAAAGCCCTTGCCCCTGCTCCCGTTGCCACGTTTCCGCACATTACGTCAAGGTTTGGATAGGCTTTTTTCACCGATTTCAAGGCATCAATAACGCCTTTTGAATGTCCGTGGGCGGTGTCGATACTGACCACATCTACACCTACTTGCACAAGTGCCTTCACACGGTCGAGGATGTCGGGTGTAACTCCCACTGCTGCACCTACTCTTAAACGTCCGTGAGAGTCTTTACAGGCATTTGGATGACTTTTACGTTTGATAATATCTTTATAAGTTACCAATCCGATAAGTTTATAGTCTTCATCTACGATGGGCAATTTTTCAATTTTATATTCTTGCAAGATAACCTCTGCATCTTCCAAAGACGTTCCCTTTTTGGCAGTTATTAAATTTTCAGTCGTCATGACTTCCGTTACGGGGCGAGCCATATTTTTCTGAAAACGTAAATCACGATTGGTCAAAATACCGACTAATTTTCCCATATTATCAATGATAGGAATACCGCCAATTTTGGATTCTCGCATGATTTTTTGAGCATCGCCAATGGTCTTATCCATCGTTAAAGTTACGGGGTCAATTATCATTCCTGACTCTGAACGCTTCACTTTTCTGACCTGCTCTGCCTGTTGAGCAATGGTCATATTTTTATGAATAATGCCGATTCCACCACTTTGAGCCATAGCAATCGCCAAAGCTGCTTCGGTAACGGTATCCATTGCCGCCGAAAGAATTGGTACGTTGAGCGTAATGTTTTTGGTTAGTCGTGTGTGCGTGGTAACTTCACGTGGAAG
>JANPGQ010000667.1:0-10030 GCA_031423975.1 Cytophagales bacterium
CCCGTTGGAATAAAGCCATTTGACTTACTTTTTCCTTTTTCTGAAACATCAAAAACTGCTAAACAATTATTGTCAGCATTGGCGATATACAACGTTTTTTCATCGGGCGAAAGTGCCACACCGTTGGGCGTTGAACCCACGGGAGCATTAGGGTATAATGAAGCCGAAATATGCTCAATTAGCGTTTTTGAAGACGTTTCTATCACTGAAACCGTATTATCATTACCATTTGGCACGAAAAGATATTTACCATCTTTCGTAAAAACCATATCGTTTGGATTTTTATTGGTAGCAATTTCAGCCGTAATTTTTTCTTCCGAAATATCATAAATCACCACCTTTGCACCGCCCCAAAGTGTGATGTATAATTCATCACTATTGGGTTTTAGCATACAGGTATATGGCTCGTTTGATAACTTAACTTCTTTGATAACTTTCTTGTCTTTTACATCACAAACAAATAATGATTTTGAATCTTTTGCTACCACAAAAAGGTGATTATTTTCAGAATCGACACAAATGCCTGCGGGTGAAATTTTGGCTTTTGGTTCGCCCAATTTTATCTCACCATCTTGGATAAGTTTCTGATTTTCAATTTTATAAACCACCACGATATTATCATTCCCACCCGAAGCGTACAGATATTTTTCATCAGCGCTGAAAGCTAAACCTACCCAAGATTTTTTGATAATTACATCGTCCAAGACCTTTTCAGTTTCAACATCAATTAGCGTTATACTTTGGGTGCTTTGTCCATTATTAGTAACTGCCAAGAGTTTTTTAGAAGGGGAAACGATTAGATTTAGGGGTAAATCTCCCAGATTTAAACTCGTTCCCACTGGCGTTAATGCCCAACCGTTTGGAAGCGTTACTCGCTTAGTAGTCAGATTTTGGAGCAATTGATTATTGCCTTTATTGAGATTTTGTTTTGGATTGCAGGCAACGCAAAATATAAGCAACGTTATCACAATGATTAGGTTTTTCATGGGTTGAGTTTGGTTTTTGATGAATCTGCAACAAAGGTTTAAACATTTTTTGATAAAACATTAAAGAGATGTAAAATTTATCAATTATTTGATATTCAAAAGATATTAGTTCCTCTGTGATTTAAGTATTTACATGGAATAAATTATAACCGTCAAAAACAAACACTGGTTATTGGCATTCATTTATTAAAAAACAATCGTGAACTAATATGCACATGGTGTGTATTTTTCTCTACAATTAAAAGGCTATTTTTTTTACAAAAAAATCAAAAAATTCACCTATTCGCTTTAAATACACATTTTATGGTTTTGTTTTTACATTGGAACAAGTTTAGTAATTCATTTCAGGAGTATAATTTAACTATTATCTCAACGGTAAATAATTCAAATCTTAATCTTAAAAATTATTAAACAATGAAAAATGAAAAGCAAGCAACTGGAAAAGTAAGCAAATCAGCATCAACAAATGCAGATTTTTCTAATGCACCCGAAGGTCTTCATGAATTTTTTGTGGATGGATTAAAAGACATTTATTGGGCTGAAAAAGCATTGACAAAGGCCATCCCAAAGATGATTAAAAATGCTACATCATCAGACCTTATCCAAGCGTTGACGAATCATTTGGAAGAAACCGAAGGACAAGTAACAAGATTAGAAGACGTATTTGAAAGTATTGATGAGAAAGCATCTGCCAAAAAATGTGATGCCATGGAAGGCTTAATTAAGGAAGCACAGGGAATTATGACTGAAACCGAAAAGGGTACAATGCGTGATGCAGGAATTATTGCGGCTGGACAGAAAGTGGAACATTACGAAATTGCAACTTACGGAACATTGGCAGCTTATGCAGGAATGTTGGGATTGGAAGCAGCGAAAGGGTTATTGGCGGCTTCATTAGCAGAAGAAAAAGCGGCAGATGAAAAATTGACCGAAATAACACCATCTGCCTTGATGGGTTCTGATGCAAATATTCAGTACGCATAATAATCTATAAATTATTTTTTTACCTTAATATATGTACGTTACATACGCCCATATCCTAACAATTGGGGCGTATGCGATGTACATATATTGACATCATTTATATTATAAACTACACCGTATTTTTTACTTAATCATTTGATTTTCAATAATTTATAACAAAAATATTTCATTTAAACCTTAAATAAATAATTATGAAAGCACATTCAATAGTCGTAAACTGCCTTTTAGTAGGCGGATTAGTGACATCTATCATAGCCTGCGATAGCAAGCCAAAATCTTCTGACACCGCCAAAGTAAATGAGTATGCCAAGGACAGCATAACTGATAAAAATGAAGATGTAAGCCTAAAACCCGCTGAGCCCGCACCCGCTTGGGGAACAGACATTAAACCTGAAATGCAGGTAGTAATAGAAAAACTTGTAAGTCTTGGCGGAAAGCCCATCGAAACGCTAACTGCCCAAGAAGCCCGCAAGCAGCCAACCCCAACGGATGCAGTAATGGCAGTTATGAAAGAACATAATATGCCCATGCCTACTGCCCTTTGCGACACCATGAGTAAAAATATCCCCGTAACTGGTAGCACTACAAATGTGCGTATTTATACTCCGCAAAAAGGTACAGCTCCATTTCCAGTTATTGTATATTATCACGGAGGAGGTTTTGTCATTGCTGATATCAATGTTTATCATGGTAGCACACAAGGACTGTGTGAAATGACGGGTGCTATTGTAGTTTCGGTTGAATATCCAAAAGGTCCAGAATACAAATTCCCTATGGCACATACCGTTGCTTTTGATGCTTATAAGTGGGTACTGAAAAATGCGGCATCTTTTAAAGGAGATGCCACTAAAATTGCTGTAGTTGGTGAAAGTGCAGGTGGCAATCTTGCCGCCAACGTAAGTATCATGGCACGTGACAAAAAAATACAAATGCCTTTATATCAAGTTTTGGTATATCCAGTAGCTAATAATGATATGACTAACGAAAGCTATACGAAATACGCCGATGCAAAACCATTGAATAAGCCCATGATGGCATGGTTTGTCAAGAATTATTTAACAAGCACTACCCAATCGGCTGACCCCCGCATCAGTCTGGTGAAGGCAAATTTGGCGGGTTTACCAAAAACTTTAGTCATTGCAGCAGAAATTGACCCTTTACAAACAGAAGGAAAATTATTAGTAGAAAAGTTAAAAGCAGCAGGTGTTGAAACTGGTTATGAATTATACAACGGAGTAACGCACGAATTTTTCGGAATGGCGGCGGTTGTACCCCAAGCAAAAGATGCTCAGGCGTTAGCCTCTAAAAAAATAAAATCTGCTTTTAGAATGTAGTTAGCAGAAATGCTACATAAGTAATTATTAAGTCTCCCTTGAACTTAGTGGTTCAACTATGATTTATACGGGATTCATCTATCGAACACGGAAGTCTTCTCTTGGACGACTTCCGTATAAATCGTAGAATAACCAACTTAGTCTATGTTATATTAAAATAATAAATACCTGATAATCAAACCTATAAGGTTTTGAAAACTTTACCATAGTATTTAATTCATTGAGGTCTTTTTTATTAAACCTTTCTTAAAATCTGATAATCATGGAAAACCAAAAAAAATCAATTGAAAATGATAAATTGAAAGCATTAGAGCAGTATAAAACAAGCTCTGATGGTCAATTTATGACTACCAATCAAGGACTAAAAATTAATGATGACAATAATTCTTTGAAAGCGGGTGAACGAGGAGCTACGCTTTTGGAAGACTTTATTTTACGAGAAAAAATAACTCATTTCGACCACGAAAGAATCCCCGAAAGGATTGTTCATGCTCGTGGAAGTGCCGCTCACGGTGTTTTTAAATTGTATGAATCAATGGCGAAATATACAAAAGCGGGTTTCTTGAATGATACTTCCACAGAAACGCCCGTATTTGCCAGATTTTCAACGGTAGCGGGTTCAAAAGGTTCTTCTGATTTAGCCCGTGATGTTCGGGGATTTGCCGTAAAGTTTTATACCCAAGAAGGTATTTACGATTTTGTGGGTAATAATATTCCTGTCTTTTTTATTCAAGATGCCATTAAATTTCCTGATTTAATTCATGCCGTAAAGCCTGAACCAAATCGAGATATTCCGCAAGCGGCATCGGCTCATGATACTTTTTGGGATTTTATTTCGCTAATGCCCGAAAGTATGCACATGATTATGTGGGTGATGAGTGATAGAGCTTTGCCCCGTAGCCTACGCATGATGGAAGGTTTTGGCGTTCATACTTACCGTTTAATTAACGAAGAAGGTAAAGGATGTTTTGTTAAATTTCATTGGAAACCCTTGCAAGGCGTACATTCCGTAGCTTGGGACGAAGCCCAAAAAATATCGGGTAAAGATTCAGATTTCCACCGTAGAGATTTGTGGGATGCCATCGAATCGGGGAATTTTCCAGAATGGGAATTGGGTTTGCAAATCATTCCAGAGGAAGACGAACATAAATTTCCATTTGATATTTTGGATGCCACAAAACTGATTCCCGAAGAGCTTGTGCCAGTCATAAAAATTGGTAAAATGACCTTAAATAGAAATCCAGACAACTTTTTTGCGGAAACGGAGCAAGTGGCATTTCACCCAGGGCATTTAGTACCAGGCATTGATTTTAGTAATGACCCTTTGTTACAGGGCAGACTTTTCTCATATACCGATACGCAATTGTCTCGTTTGGGCAGTCCAAATTTTCACGAAATTCCTATCAATCGTTCCATTGCACCCGTAAATAATGGGCAGCGAGACGGACACATGAGACAAACAATTGCTACTGATAAAACCAGTTATCATCCCAATTCTATTTCTGGAGGATGTCCTTTTCAGGCAAAGGCCGCCCAAGGTGGTTTTACGAGTTATACCGAAAGAATTGATGCCGTAAAAATCAGAAATCGGAGTGAAAGTTTTCAAGACCATTTTAGTCAGGCAACGATGTTTTTCAATAGTCAGTCGGATGCCGAAAAACAACACATTATTGATGCCCTAACGTTTGAGTTAGGAAAAGTTGAGCGGGTTTATATTAGAGAAAGAGTCTTGGGATTATTATCGCAAATTGATAATACGTTGGCCTCTCAGGTGGCAGATGGTTTGGGTTTGGAAGTACCAGCAGAACCCCAAAAACCGATGAATCATGGCGTTGGTGCGGATGATAAAACAGGTGAATACGAACCAGTCAAAACTCCTCCTGTATTGGTAAAATCAGATGCTTTAAGTATGCAAAATACTCCCAAAGATTCTATCAAAACTCGTAAAATAGCCTTTTTAGTAGCAGATGGTGTAGATGATAATTCTGTTTCAAAAATGAAAAGTGTATTGACAAAGGCAGGAGCAACGGTAAAATTAATTGCCCCAAAATTGGGTGCTGTCAAAACAGCGAATCAAAAATCGCTATCCGTAGATGGTTCATTTCTTACCGAAGCCTCGGTACTTTATGATGCCGTTTTTATTCCTTCGGGAGATGAACAGCTGAAAAATTTAATCAAAAAACCAGATTCTATTCATTTCATCAATGAGGCATATCGCCATTGCAAAGCCATTGCCACGGGTGATGACGGTGAAGAGTTTTTGAAATTTACGTATATCAATACCAAAGAAAAAGGCTTAAATAGTGCTAAAACAGGTGTTTTGGTAGGTGCTAAACCTGATGAATTTGTAAATGCCATTGCTCAACATCGTTTTTGGGATAGAGAAATGATAAGAAAAGTGCCAGCGTAATTTCAAAATATCTTTCGTGTAAACGTCAAGAAAATGTAAACCAATTTCATTTTCTTGACGTTTTTATTTTATCAGACCTTAACTTTGTGAAGCAAACGGAAAATAAAAAGACCATGATAGAATTACCAGTAATAACGCCCACTGCTACCAGACATAATAAAAAACCAGATTGGCTTAGGGTAAAATTGCCCATCGGACAGGAATATGCCCGTGTGAGAAATATTGTTGATGAGAACAAACTGCACACCATTTGCCAGTCGGGAAACTGCCCGAATATGGGCGAATGTTGGGGTGCTGGCACGGCTACTTTTATGATTTTGGGAAATATTTGTACTCGTTCATGCACCTTTTGTGCGGTGGCTACGGGTCGCCCAACGGAATATGATGCAGACGAACCACGCCGAGTGGCAGAAGCCATTAAATTGATGGGCGTAAAACACGCTGTTCTGACTTCGGTAAACCGTGACGAATTAAAAGATAAAGGTGCTGAAATTTGGTATCAAACCGTTGTGCAGGTGAAAGAGTTATCACCAACAACAACCATCGAAACGCTTATTCCTGATACAAAAGGAAACTGGGATGCCCTTATCAGAATGATTGAAGGTGGTCAGGAAGTTGTTTCTCATAATATGGAAACTGTTGAAAGATTGTATCGCCAAGTACGCCCACAGGCACGTTACGCAAGAAGTTTGGAGCAAACTAAACGGACAAAAGAGTTTGGGAAACGGACTAAATCGGGCATTATGTTAGGTTTAGGCGAAACGCAAGACGAAGTTTTCAAGGCAATTGATGATTTGGTAGAAAATGGCTTAGATGTTTTGACTTTGGGACAATATCTTCAACCAACCAAAATGCACCACGAAGTAATTGAGTGGATTCATCCTGATACTTTCGCCATGTATAAAGAAGAGGGTTTGAAAAGAGGCTTAAAATACGTAGAATCTGGGGCTTTGGTGAGAAGTAGTTATCATGCGGAGAGGCATATTTGATTCAAAAAAAACTTCCCGAAAGTGAATACCTCAATGGATATTGTTTCGGGAAGTTATAGAGTACGACATAACTTTTTTGGAAAAAACCTTATAGGTTTTGAAAACCTATAAGGTTGCGTTCATAAATCATTATATTTATTTTACCCTCGTAGCTTTCACCTCAAACATTCCCATCAATTTTCCTTTCAAATTATCAGCATCTTCTTTCTGTAATTCGATATTAACGTTCATGCCATTGGCTGGGAAAAACACTTTGATTTTATCTCCATTTTCTTCTACTTTTTCAAATGGTTTCTTTTCATCATTGGTCATTTTTGATGACATCGTACCTTCCAATATTCCATTGGTTCTGGTAAACTCAATATTCAAAGGAACATCTCCTTCTGGCGTACCAATCAATTGGGCATTCCATTTTCCTACAAACCCATCATTATTAAAAGAAGTTTCTTCTACTTTTACGGGAGTTGCACCTTCATTTGCCAATTTGAATTCCATTCCCATCACCACCATCAATGAACCCAATTCTGATTTTGGATTGACAAAAACGGCATAAATATCTTGTGGTTTTCCGTCAAAATTAGCTGGTAATTGAATAGGTACTGAAACTGCTTTGGGCGTAAAATCCATCTTATCGGTTGCTTCTAAAAATTTAGATTTTCCAATTAATATCCCCTTTGGACTTCCCAATCTTAATTCTACTTCACCACCCACCGCATTTAATTGTGGTTTGGGAGCAGTTGCCGAAACAATAAGTTCTGAAATTCCATTCAAATCAATTTGCTTCATCACCATGTAAGCCCCTGATTTTGCGGGAATTGCTAAATTATTTCCACCAAAAGCCATTTTATTAACATCCACATATTCATCAAAACCGTGAGCATCTACTTTTGAATTTCTCAATACAAATGATTGTTCCGATTTCAACGATGGCATTCCTTTAAATCCTTGGTCTTCATAAGCGGCACGCACAATATACACGCCCTTGTTTTTATCCGATGCTGGGGCTTTTGTGGTGAATGTACCTTTCACGGGTAATGATTTTCCTTTGGGTTTTTCGTTAGAAATATTCAGAATATATTTCACCATTTCCGAAGCATCCGCCGTTGAAAGTTGTGGATGTCCAGCCATAGCAGTTTCGCCCCAAACGCCACTTCCGCCCGCAATTACCTTTTTAGTCAATCTCTCCAAAGCAGTATTTTCACCTCTGTATTTATTTGAAACATCCGCATAAGTCGGTCCAATAGATTTCTTTTCTTTGGCGTGGCAAGCCATACAATCACTGGCTTCAATCAGTTTTTTACCCGTAGCAAAAGCGGCACTGGCATCCGCTGAACGGTGTCCCATTGCAATCATATTTTTATCAAAACCTTCCGCTAAATAATCAATATTTACCGCAACTTGTTCAGGATTAATCCCTTTTTCAAGTGTTCCATCTTCCTTATCTTTTACTTTAATTTCGTAATCAAAAGATTTATTGGCTACATAAAAACTCTTGTTACTTTTTGGCATTTCTAAACTCAATACTGGCGGTTCGTTGCCAACGGTAACTTCCATTGACTGCGAATTAATGCTTCCTTTGCCATCATTCACCGTAAGCAATACTTTATAAATTCCGTTTTGTGTTAAAGTAAGGTTGGCATCTGGCGTATTGATTACTTTGTTGAAACCTGCTTTTGAAGTAACTTTCCAAGAATAAGTCAAAACATCACCATCAGCATCCACTGTACCTTTTGAGGTCAGCTTCAAATTGAATGGTGCTGAACCTCCCATCTGATTAGCTGCCAATTGGATTTGTGGCTTACGGTTTCCACCATTGTATTCAATCCGAATCAAACGGGCATCGTCATTGGCAGTAAACCAACCCGAACCGTATTCAAGCATATATAAATCACCATTGTCTGCAAATTCCATATCCATCGGATTACTGAATTTATAGCTTGGCATAAAACGCTCCATCGACTTCAAATCTCCTTTTTTGTCCATCGTTACTGCCATAATCCAACCTCTCATCCAGTCATATTCCAAGAATTTTCCATCGTAATATTTAGGAAAAGCACGTTGAGCATTTTTGAAATCTTCTGAGTAAAACACGGGGCCAGCCATGGCATTTCTACCACCCGCACCCACCAATGGGAACTCTTTTGACTCGGCATAAGGATACCAAACGTATGCTTTTTGAGCGGGAGGAAGCAATTTCAAACCTGTATTGTTTGGAGAAGTATTGCTTGGGGCATTGGCATCCCAAGGCGTTAATGATTTACTGTTGGCGAAATCATATTTGGTATAAGCTTTGTTATCGCCTACAAAATGAGGCCAGCCAAAATTACCCGCTTTACGTGCTTGTCCAACTTCATCATGTCCCGCTGGACCTCTTGTTGAATCCGCTTTATTGGCATCTGGACCAACCTCGCCCCAATACAAAAATCCTGTGTGTTGGTCAATTGAGATACGAAATGGATTACGGTGTCCCATTGTATAGATTTCTGGGCGAGTTTGTGCAGTGCCTTTTGGGAATAAATTTCCTTCTGGAATTGTGTAAGTTCCGTCCGTTTGTGCAACATCCGTTGTGGGCTTAATTCTGATGATTTTACCACGTAAATCGTTGGTATTTGCCGAAGATTTTTGAGCATCCCAAGGGCTTCTGCCTTCACGCTCATCACTTGGACTGTACCCGTCAGAACCGTGCGGATTGGTATTATCACCCGTTGATAAAAACAAATTACCGACTTTGTCCCAAGCAATTGAACCACCCGTATGACAACATTCTTCCCGCTGAGTTTCTACTTTCAACATTTCTTTTTCAGAATCCAACAGGATTTCATCACCCTTCATCGTAAATCTTGAAAGTTGATTGTATGAACCTTTTATTGAAGAATAATACAAATAAATCCAATGATTTTGGGCAAAATTTGGGTCTTTATTCAATCCCAAAAGTCCATCTTCTGCTACCGATTCTTTTCCTTCTTTGTTCACATATTTCAAACTCACAGGAATTTTAGCGATAGTCTTCAACTCTTTTGTCTGATTGTTGTAAAGTCTAACTTCCCCCTTGCGTTGGATAAACAATACGTGGTCTTTATCCAGTAAGGTTAATTCCATGGGTTCATCCAATTTTTCGTGCAGAATCACTTTCGTAAAACGATTTTCTTCTGGTCTTGATTTTGAAAAATCAATCGCTTTCGGAGCATCTCCACCCACTGCATATTTTATTCCTGCATAAAGATGATTCAAAAATAATGGTTCTGAAAATGTTTCGTCAGTGTGCCCCATTGCGGTATAAAACGAACGACCACCATCAAAATCTTGATACCAACTTATGGGGTGATT